>QILF01000013.1 GCA_003233235.1 Zetaproteobacteria bacterium | reverse complement strand
AGGCCGGATATATGTATGCAACTTTCCTTTACTTGCCGATCAAACTTTTTCCTTGCAACGCGGGACGGACCATATATGTCCCCTGAATTCCGAAATCGGAGTTATTCAGAGCTTCCCTAGAATGATTCTGCTTATGAACAGGCTACCGATATGTTTCGCATCACCCGGCTAACCGCGCCATCGGCAATTAGCGCCGCTTCAAACAGCTTCGCCGCATTTCCGGATGTGATTTGCGCCTGTTCCAGATGTTATGTTACAGATGTTACAGATTCAACCAGTCGTATTGTGCTTATGCGTCCTGCTGAATACCGGCGAGATACCAGGTCGGATCATCAGCCGTTGGATCGTGGCGGAAAATCCAGATTTCATGCATGTCGGTGTTGGATGTTTCAATTGACTTGCCGTTAGCACCAAGACTTTGCTCTTGCAGCATGGCGTTGAAACGCACGGCGGCCCATTCGAGATCGGATTCAATCCAACTGTCGGCGAGCTCGGCATTAAGCGTGGTTACGTCTGTTTTATCGGAGCCATCGTTTAGCATGTCGGCAGCGATTTTATCGGCGACATCCGCTGTGCAAAAGCGGCGAATATCCTCAATATCCTTCGCATCCCATGCGGTTTGCATGCGCATGAAAATATCGCGTGCGGCGTTCAGAAAATGTTTTTCGTTGATTTTCGGACGCAGCATGGTGACTTGCGAAGCTTGTGCATCTTCAGTGTATCCGTTTCCGCTGTATTCTTGCGCTGCGGTTTGTTGTCCGGCGTAGGTCATCCGCCCCGGTTGCGCTTTGCGGCGCAGAAACCAGAGAATCAGAAAGATCAGGCCGCCAATGACCAGAATATCGAAGGAATTAATGCCTTCAAAGCCGCCGCCGAAAAACATCGTGCCGAGCAAACCACCCAGCGCCAGACCGCCGAGCATACCCATCATGCCGGTGCGTGCAGAGCCGCGTTGAGACCTGCTTGCGGCGGATTTTCCGGGTGTTTTGCTGCGCTGGGAAAAGTGTTTCGGTGCGGGCCGGTGCATGCGCTGCTTACCGAAACTGAAACCACCGCCGAAGCGGCGTGCATCGGCATGATCGGGTATCAGCATGGCCAGCGGGAAAATAATCAGCATGGCGAGTATGAGACATTTTTTCATCGGGAAACCTCAATTATGATTGGATTATTCGTGGACTTAGATTTTTTAATAATTGGATGATACTTGGTGTCTAAGGGTCTCAGTCAAGCGCCGTGTTGTAATTTATCGGGCAAGAATATAGAAAAGGTTTACAAATTCAAAAAGTTAGCACATTATTCTCCCGTTTAACTTGAAGCGTTCGCTGTATGCGTGTTTTATGATGCATGTGCGGATTCAAAGGAGGAAGCTATGAAACACATGCTATGGATGCTGTCCCTGCTTTTGTTGTTGCCGGGCTGTCTGAGCCAGAAGCATTATATCGAAGTGATGAGCACGGTAGATCAGGTCAAGGTGATTAAAGCCAACGATCATCAGCAGGATAAGCGCATCAGGAATCTTGAGAAGATTATTCATGGTCTGCAATCCGGACTTCGCTCGGAGATTCACAATCAGGGTGTGACTGTGGAAAAGGCATCATCAGCATCGGCGCGTTTAACATTGCCGGAATCCGTGTTGTTTCGATCCGGATCGACCGAAATCAATGTTCAGGGGCGCGCGGTGCTGGCTCATGTGGCACGGGCGTTGAAAAAAGAATCGAATATGATTCGTATTCGCGGATACAGCGATTCGCTACCTGTCGGCGATAAGCTCAAGACACGTTTTGCCGATAACTGGGAGCTATCCGCAGCCAGAGCGGCAGCGGTTGCGCGCGTACTGGTTTGGGGCCAAGGTATTGACGAGAGTCGTATAATCGTAGAAGGGCGCGGTTCGGCGTCGCCGATTGCCGATAATGCCAGCAAAGAAGGGCGCGCAAAGAATCGCCGTATTGAAATTTATATCGCCGGAGCCTGATTTTTCCGGTTTGTTTTCTAGCGTCTGGCTTCGCGCAGACATAGCCAAGCCAGAAGCAGGGCGACCAGTGCCCCCGGCAAGCTTGCCCACAACGGTAATATCCATCCGTTAATCAATATTTCCACTTGCAGAATCAATCGTACGACATGCGCTGCTGAAACCAGAAGAAATACAACGCCAACCAGATACAATACCGCTCGCTGCATACCGAGACTCCTTTTCTATCCGTTCTGCCTATCGCTATTATAGCAGTGTCGGAAGCTGATAGGCGGGAATTACGTCTGATTTTTAGGCGCGTAGCGTAGCTGATTGATGCGTGCTTCGAACATTGCCCGGCGTAATGATTTGTCGGATACCGAACGGATTTCAGCGGCAATCATCTTCTTGTCTTGCAGACTTAGCTTGCGGGCAGGGTTTTGCGTCGATTTCGCGGGGTGGATGCCTGCGCCGGGTTGCATACGGGTGCGGATATTGCTGATATTTTTGATGTGAAAAAGGCGAAAGCATGCGTTGCGGATTTCCTGTTGCAGAAAACGTACCTGCTGCGCCATGGCTGGATGATCGACGGCAATGTGCAGGCAGCCGGCTTCGATATTCAGGGGTTCCGTATGCAAGGCGAGAACCGGCCCGACCACTTGCTGCCAGCTACGTCGCAGGTGACCGATGTCGGCCAGCCTTTTGAGTTGTTCCTCACCGAGCACGGCGGAAAGGCCGGATTGCAGCGGCGTTAATCGTGAACGGGAGCGTTTTCTTGATGCCATATGGGTGAGTGAGAGTCTAGGAGCCTGTCGGACTTATGTGGACTAGAAAGGAAGCTTCTTGCCGCCGAGGATATGTGCATGCAGGTGAAAAACTTCTTGTCCACCACCCTCGCGGACGTTAATGACCACCCGGTATCCGGCGGCCAGATTGAGTACATCATCGGCAATTATGCGCACGCGATCCATCAGGATTCCGAGCAGTGCCGAATCGTCGCAATCAGCCAATGTTGCTATATGATTTCTCGGAATCACCAGTACATGCGTCGGTGCTTTCGGATGGATGTCGTTGAAGGCAAAAACATCATCATCTTCAAACACCTTGGCCGAAGGGATTTCCCCGGCAATGATTTTACAAAATAGACAATCGCTCATGGCATTACCTCGTTCAGACGCGGGAATATTTATCCGTTTTCCGGATTATCAGCTCGATTTTTTCACAAATTGGGTCAAGATAACAATCTGCTGGCCGTTTACACGACCTTCGATGTGCTCGGCATTATCAGCCACCAGTACAATGCCGCGCACTGCCGTGCCGCGTTTGGCTGTGAAGCCACCGCCTTTTACCGGCAGGTCCTTAATCAGCGTAACCGTATCGCCTGCTGCAAGAGCAGTGCCGTAGCTGTCTTTATGCACAAGCTTGTCATCGGTGTTTTCACTTCCGGCTTCCGCCCATGCGCGAGTTTCATCCTCCAGATAGAGCATATCAAGCAGGTCTTGCGGCCAGCCTTCAGCGCGTAAGCGGGTGAGCATGCGCCAGACGACAACCTGCACAGCCGGAACCTGACTCCACATCGAATCGTTCAGGCAGCGCCAGTGATTGGCATCCACGTTGCCCGGGTTTTCAATTTGTTCCCGACAGATGTCGCATATCAATATACTTTGGTCGGCGCTGCCGTCGCATGTCGGCGGCACGCTATAAACGACAAGATTCTCTGTTGCAGCACATAGCTCGCATTTGGATTCGCTACGTGTTTGCAGCTCCTGTTCTATACTCATGCTTTGTTATGTCCTTTAATTTTGATGATTGGCAATGCTCGAACGGATATTAACGTAAGTCAATCGGATGCAGCAAGAAAGCAGACTTAACTTTACACGGGTTGCACATCAGGTTTATCACTCGGGAAACGATGGAAATATTTGTATACTGCGAGCTTGGCCCAATCCTCAATGAAAATCCATCCGATGCAGTAAGCCCAGACCAGCCCGACATCAGACCAGCCGATGGGCGTAATCAAGCCGAACGGAAACAGCACAAACAGGGTGGCAAGAATCTTCGTGACGATTGCGGACCACAACAGAACAGGTGAGGGGAAGGGGCGGCTCAGGAGCGGGCGATTGGTTCGGGCCACGAACAGCGTCAGGTGGCCGGCGATGGCCAGCTTGAGGAAAATAAAGCTCTGAATCTGGCCGATGTTCAAATGCATCCACTCTTTTGCAAACCATAACAGACCGAAGGTTTCCACGACGCCAATCAGACCCAGAACCGTGGATACGGTCAGCACCCGTCGCATATTCCAGCGTACCGGTTTGGGGTCCAGCCATGCGTTATCGTAGGCAATCGCCATGATGGGTACATCGTTGAAGAAGGCCAGCAGGATGATCATGATGGCGGTGATCGGATAGAAATTGAATACCAGCATGGCCAGCACTACAAAAAACATAATGCGAATGGTTTCGGTAATGCGATAAATCGCATAGGAGTTCATGCGTGCGAAAATCCGTCGGGCTTCTTCGACGGCATCAATGATCGTGTGCAGGCCGGGGGCGGTGAGGATCAGATCTGCGGCGGCACGCGCCGCATCTGTTGCTCCAGATACCGCGATACCGACATCAGCCTGTTTGAGTGCAGGGGCATCGTTAACACCATCGCCGGTCATGGCGACCAGATGACCACGTTCCTGCAAAAGTTTGACAATACGATATTTGTGTTCGGGAAAGACCTCGGCAAAACCGTCGGCTTTTTCGATCTCTTTGGCCGCATCGGGCGGTGTGTCGTCGGCATCCTCTTTAAGCAGCTTGTTGGCTGATTGGATATTTGTACCCAGCCCCAGTTGTCCTGAGACCTCGCGCGCAATGGCGGCATTGTCGCCGGTGATCATTTTCACCCTGATGCCGTGCGATTCAGCCTCGCGAATCGTTTGTTCTGAGTCCTCTCGTGGCGGATCAAACAAGGGCAGAATGCCGAGAAATTTCCAGTTCTGCCCATCATCCATCTGGGCTACACCCAGAGTGCGAAAGCCTCGTTTGGCGAGCGCATTGATAGAGGCGTTGGCACGTTCAGCGACCTCTGCACTAACTTGCGCCAGTTGCAGGATAATTTGTGGTGCACCTTTGGTGACCTTGAAAACCCGGTCATCGGCGCAGCGAAGTTCAGCCTCGGTTCGTTTGCCGACCGGATCGAAGGGTATAAAAGTGGTTTGTGCGTACTCCTCCAGTATTCGGGCATCGCTCAGGCCTCCGATGACTGCGAGGTCGATGGCATCATTATTTTCGGCTTTGGAAGCCAGCGCGCCAGCCAGAATAAGCTCTTGTGCATCTCCGGCAGCGAATAGCTCGGGCTCGCCTAATGTCAGTTTGTTCAAGGTTAGGGTGCCGGTCTTATCCGAACAGAGAATATCAATACCGGCCATCTCCTCAATGGATTGCAGGCGCGAAACAATGGCTTTCACCTTAGATAAAGCCAGGGCACCGACAGCCATGGTGACCGATAATACGGCAGGCATGGCGACCGGTATGGATGCGATGGTCAGGATCAGGGCGAACTGAATCAAATCGAGTAGCGGCGCGTGGCGAAATAGCTGTACCACAATCAGCACAGCGACCAGAGCCAGACTCAGGTAGATTAAATAATTGCCGATTGCCAGCACGGCTTTCTGGAAATGTGAGCTTGCACCGGCGCTTTCCACCAGCTTTGCTGTGCGTCCGAAAAAGGTATGGCTACCTGTGGCGATCACAAGTGCGAGCATTTCACCCTGTCGGGCAATGGCACCCGAGTAAACCACGTCGCCTACCGTTTTACTCACCGGCAACGATTCGCCGGTGAGGGCTGATTGATCCACCAATAAATAATTGCCCTCGATCAACTTGGCATCGGCGGGGATGATATCGCCCAGTCGCAGTCGAATGATGTCTCCGGGGACCAGCTTAGCGGCATCAATATCAGCCCATTGATGGTCACGCCGAACACGTCCCATCAGGGCGAGTTGATTTTTGAGCGCTTCCAACGCATTAGCGGCTTTATATTCCTGCCAGAATCCGATAATGGCGTTGAATATGAGCAGAGACATGATAATGATAAAATCGGCCCAGTGGCGAGCCAGTGCCGAAAGAATCACTGCCACTTCAATCATCCAGGGGATAGGTCCCCAGAAATAGCTTAGGAATTTGGCCAGTGGGTGGGGCTTTTTTTCTTCCAGTGCATTGCGGCCTAATTGGGTAAGGCGAAGATTTGCTTCTTCCGAGCCGAGACCATCGAGCGAACTGTCTAACTGTGTAAATAGCTCGTCGAGTTGCAACTTTTCAGCGTTACGACTGTCAATGATATTGTCCACAGTCAGACTCCTTAGCTCACCCATCCATAATACGAGGAAACAAAGCAGGGCTGACGGTATTGAAACGCACTGCCAGCCCTGCCATCGTCAGCTACACCTTACCTATTTGAACCAACTTTTCACTTCATGCCACCATGATGCCATATCTTCCTTGGATTTTTCCATCATGGCTTCGATTTCCTTCTTGTTGTGATGGGCATCAATGGCGGAGGTTAATTTATCAATCTTGTTGGTCAGCGCGCCTATTCTTTTTCCATGAGCATGACCACTCATCTTCCCATAGGCCTTCAGGCTTTCTGAAGCTTTCTTGAGTGTTACCAATGCATTCTTGTAGTGATGCTTGGACATTTCAGCTTGTGCCAGATACAAATTATCTGCGGCTTCTGCCAAAGGTAATTCAACTGAAACAGAATCAAGTACCACACCACTGGTTTGAATGACCATTAATGCCTTGCCCGCATCTGCCATTTTATTGGCTTTCACATCCGTTTTCGCAACATTAAGCATACGGCTAGCGAGGAAAGTATCCAGCGTTACCGACGTTCTGCGCACCATGGAGAAATCCTCTTCAGGGTTTGCTGTGGCTTTATGCTGATGGTGAAATGCCTTGCTCTTTTTGGCTTGAACAACAGGCGTGATCACATCTTCGACATATGAATTATTGACGACGGTTACATAACGCTGTGCAACCTCTTCCGAAGTCTTGTAACTCAGGTCGGATGCTTTGATGCTCGTGGTGATTTTGTATTTGGGCACGGCGTGCCTGATGATTCGAATCAGTTTGATGCCCTGATTGATTTGCTTAAGCGCTTCATTTTTCTTCTTGTCGGCAATTGCAAGTTTAGCCCGTTCGGTATGGTAAAGAACCCGGGCTGCGGCTTGAGAAACAGCCTGTGCTTCCTGATCATTGAGTGTTGAAAGTGCTTTAACATTCGTTGAACTTGTTATTTTGGCGCTTTCACCTGCTTGTGCATTGATGCCAGACATCAATACCGTAGCACAAATGGCCACAGTGCTGACGATGGTCGTCATTCGTTTTTTGTTCATATTAAATTCTCCTTGGTTTGCATTCATTACAAATATCCTTTTTATATAACGGGGATATCCGTATCTGGAGATGTAGTATAAACGACTGTGGTGAATTTCGACTTAAGCCAAGTATGCCATTTGGTCATGTTTCATCTGGGTTTTAGCTTATGCACTCGCTTGCTTGGTGTCTCAGTATGCGCAGCCCTGTTTTTTCCGGCCAGAAAAATCATATGATCAACAGCAGCTTTTACTCTACCGTTTGAGCATGCGTCACAGCCCCCTTTGGCGGGCATATTTCCGCTGCCACGGATGGCCACTTCATATAATTTATCCCGACCCTGATCGAGTAGTATATTCCATACATGCTTATCGATACCCGGCGCGCCCATCAACTGATTGCGATGGCACATCGCGCAACTGGATTGGTACAATTTTTTACCCTTAACATGACTAAAGGATCTATTGATTTCCACTTCTACTGGAGGTGATTTGCTTTTTACAGATTTGAGGTAGTCGGCAATGGCCATCATATCATTATCGCGAAGAAAACGCAGGCTGTTGTGTTCAACCTCTTTCATCGGGCCACCCAACTTGGCACGTGTTGGCATTTCATCATGGAGAAAAATATTTGCTACCTGCCTGTTGTTCAGCAGCTTCAATCCCTGCGACGTGATATTAGGCGCGTAATAGTCTTCGACAAAGGCACCTGCGAGATAATAGCTTTTTTCGGGAACGCCAAAGTAATTCAGTCGGGTGTGGCATAAAGCACAATGTCCCGGTCCTTCGACAATGAATGCGCCTCTGTTCCAGCTTGCGGAGCGGTCAGGTTCTGATTTTAACTCGCCCGCACTAAAATTAAAAAATAGCAGCCGCCAACCCAACTGAAGCACGCGATAATTAAACGGCCATTTCATTTCCTGTGGGTGATTGCGTTGGCTGACTGCGGGGATAGCATCCAGATAGGCTTTGATATCCAGGACATCCCGTACGCTCATTTTATTGAAATAGTTATATGGAAAAACAGGATAATAATACGATCCATCCGGTGCGATGCCTTCGCGCACAGCTCGAACAAACTGTTCATTGCTCCAGTTGCCGATGCCGGTCTTTTTATCCGGCGTAATATTTGGTGCATATAGTGAACCGAATGGCGTATCTATCTTTAATCCACCGGAAAACGCCTTACCATTTTCGGCTTCATTGGTGTGACAGGTAAAACAGTCAGCCATCTTGACCAGATATTCACCGTGCTTGATCTGCTCCGGTGTGTGTCTCGAATCAGTCAGATGGAGAGGAGGGTAAGGTGAATTGCTGGCTGCAACCGTGCTCTGCGAAGCAGCATCACCATCATCAGCCCATGCCACGGATGCGACACATGCAAAAACAATAAAACCTATTCTATTCAATACTTTCAATACTGCCATCGCTACCTCCCAATGTGTAATTCAGAGTGCTGTGCAGCGCATCGAGAAGAGCGTCGTAGGCCTTGCTTTTAGTATTTTGTCCGAATTGTTTTATCAGGTTGTTCTGCGCCTGTATGGCTTTCTGCAAAGGAATATCCAGATTATCGCAGGCGAGCATGTGGCGAGCCTGAGTAAGGAGATCCAGCGGATCTCCCTCGCTATCGCCCTGCATGAAATCTTCAGCGCGGTTGATTAAATCACCGGCAGCCTTGACAGTCGCATCGTCGGGCAGTGTTTGCAGGGATGCGTGCAGCAGCGGGAACCATGTAGCAAGCATCCGGGCGTAGTCTTCACCTGCTTTGGCCTGAATAATGGCGTCAATGAGCAGCGTTGTGCGCGCCACAGCACCGTGGCTGGCGACCAGATGCAAGATAGTTGCGGCAGAGGCCAAATCACGGATTGCCGTTGTCGAATTCTTGTTGATTTGTGCCGTTCTGGAACGCATGGTCAGATCAAGGCTAGCTGTGATCTCTCCTGCTATGCTCAGACGTGTATTCTGACTGGCGCAATATGCTCCGGGCTCCGGCAATGCTGCAACTGCCGGTATACTGAAAGAGAGTGCAATAAAAGGGATACACATCCATAAAGATTTTTTCCCATCCATCACGGTATGTCGAATCATTGGCTTTCTCCTTGATTTTACAACTTACTTCTCATGAGCTTGTAAGAGGTTTGTCCTTGGCCTTCTTGCCAGGGGGGGGCTTTGTCATACAAAGATCTGGACAACTCATGATTTGCGCCGTTATGTTCTGCCGCGCAGTAGATTTCTCATAAGTCCGACAGACTCCTAGGGAAGTGCTGATCAATTCATGGATTTGCATTTTACATTTATAATGCACCAACTCGGCGTTGCAATGTTTCGCAATAGCTGTGCTATTACGTGCACATTGCGCCTTGATTTGGTACATTCTTAATGCAAGCTGCTTTACCCAGAATTAATCAGCACCTCCCTAGATTGATTTACGCGCCCATCCATTTGGATTCCACTTTCGATTTTGCTTCCAGCGCTGTCCTTGTCTGACAAGGAAAAAAGTCAGGCCCAACAGGGTTGTCGCCCCGGTCCACATGGCAATATCAATCCATGTTGGCTGAATCTCCCTGACGGGTAATAAAATCACTTCTCGTACCATGATAACGAGTGCAACTTCAATAAAGACTGAAATATCCACAGATCCTTCATGAAGAAGCTTTTTTTCCATATCGATGAGCTCAACCATGGTCCATAATAGAAGAAGTGCACCGATAGAATGAACAAAGCCGGTAATAAAAGGATGTTTCAGAACTGCCAGATAAACATCATGAAAGAATGCTGCAGCAATAAGCAGTGTCGCGAAAACGAGAGCCAGACTGATAGTGAGGCGTGCAAAATGATCCGTCCAGTTGAGAATCGTTAGCGTCCATTTGATTTGTTTTCTTTTTTCTTCTTCTATATTCAATGGTGTTCCTCGCGAATCCAGCTTATAGTCATTTCAACTTATAATCATTCCAATTTATAATCATTCCATCCGTAGAGCCACTTGCAAAAGTCTGGGTGGATGAGTTGCAATCCCACTTCGAGTGCAATTTTGAGTTGGAATGAGGTGAATGGTGGTTCCATTTGC
>QILF01000042.1 GCA_003233235.1 Zetaproteobacteria bacterium | reverse complement strand
ATTCCTAATATTTGTTGATATAATTGTTTGTCTCTCATCTGCGAAATATAACTGATTTGACTGCGTTACCCACACAAGATCATGAAGCGCCTTTATCTTTAATGTCATCAACTGATGATATGGGGGATGGGGACAATTCCCAAGGGGTTCTAGAATCAGGCCTTAATTCGCGGATAATAGGGTGGCTTGCTGCTTCAGGAGAGCATAATCCGCCTTGCTTAATGTGAAGCGGAGGCGGAATCTATTTCTTGTAGTGCGGTTTGGATGGCTTGTTTATCCGCATCGGATAGCGACGGGCCTTCGACGTTGTCATTGCCTTGTAGGCGGAGCAGGGCGCGGTGCAAGATCTCCATTTCTTTTTTGCAGTCGTTGCAGGATCGACACATGGACAGATGCAGGCGCAGACGCAGACGTTCGAAGAAACCAAGGCGTCTTTCCAACGCGTCGGAGGCCAGTCGGGTGGCCAGTTTACAAGATTTGATGTTATCCATTTTCTTTATTCCCGAACCATTTCTTTTCTAGGCACTGACGAAGTGCCAGTCGCGCGCGGTGCATGATAACGTGCAGGTTGGTCGAGCTTATTTCGCAGGCATTACAAACGCTTTCCGTATCCTCTCCATTTAGCTCACGCAAGGTGAATACGTGTCGGTGTTGCTCGGGCAGAGCGGAGACGCAGGTTTGCAATGTGCTGAGAAACTGCTGATTGCTATACAGGTGTTCCGGATCGTCATCCCAGCCTTGACTCGGTTTTGACCAATGGTCGTTTTTATCGAACATCCCGCTGGTGGGATCGTTTTCCAATGCATCGGAGAGTTTACGAGCACGGATTTCTTTGCGTACAAGGTCGGTGATTTTGTGTTTCATGATGCCGACCAGCCATGTACGCAACGAGGAATCGCCACGGAAGTTTTTTTTGGCTTTCCATGCGGCAATCAGAGTTTCCTGCACCATATCGCGGGCGGTTTCTTCGTTGGAGAGGCGAAAAAGCGCAAAACGGAACAGATAATCACCGTATTCCTCAATCCACTGTTCTGGATTATGCGCGCCTTTATTGCTATTGCCTTTGCTCATGCACGCATGCTGCCACGGCGCAGAAAAGTGACAATGATGGATATGCACCGCTTCTGCGATGTGTCATCATGTTTGTTCCGGGGCGACCAAAAGCTTGCAAAATGTCCCGTTTTAGGCTAATTGTAATACAAAGGAGCGTGATGCCGATGCAACGAGAAGTGGTGGTGGTTTCAGGATGGCGCAGCCCGCTCGGCAAGGCGGGCGGCAAACTTGCGGCAATGTCTGCCGTAGATTTGGGTTCGCTTGTCGTGCGTGAGACGCTGGCGCGTTCGCCGGTTGATGCGGATGAATTGGATGCAGTGATTATCGGTAACGTGATTCAGCCTGCAGAGGCGGCGAATATTGCGCGCGTGATTGCGCTTACCGCAGGCGTACCCCGACATATTCCGGCACACACGGTCCATCGCAATTGCGCTTCCGGCATGCAGGCGGTAACCGATGCTGCGGAGAAAATTCTTGCCGGACGGGCCGAGGTGGTGATGGCCGGTGGGGTGGAATCCATGACGCACGCGCCGCTGCTTTTTCACGATAGTTTTCGCGAAGCCTTGACGGTGTTGCAGCGTGCGCGCGATTTCCCGTCTAAAACCAAGGCGCTGGCCGGTATGGCACGGGTTCCCTGGAAACCGCGCATCAGTTTGCTGGAAGGTCTGACCGACCCCACGGTTCACTTGAATATGGGCCAGACTGCCGAGGTATTGGCACGCGAATTTTCGTTGTCGCGTGAAGATCAGGATGTGTTTTCCCTGCAAAGTCACCAGCGCGCTGCCGCAGCGTGGGAGGCGGGGTGGTATGATGAGGAAGTGATTGCTGTTTTTCCGTCGCCCGACTTTACCGCAGTCAGACGTGATGAGGGTATCCGCGCAGAACAAAGTATGCAGGCATTGGCCAAATTGAAACCGGCATTTGATCGCCCTTTGGGAACGGTCACAGCAGGCAATAGTTCGCAAATCACCGATGGTGCGGCGATGTTAATCATGACACATCGTGAAAAAGCAGTGGCGGAAGGTTGGCCGGTTCTCGGTTATCTGCACGATTGGGCTTATTCCGGTTGTGATCCGGCGCGCATGGGTTTGGGGCCGGTATTTTGTTCGCATAAGCTATTAACGGCGCGTGGTTTGATGATGCGCGACATGCAACGGGTGGAAATCAACGAGGCTTTTGCTTCGCAAACGCTGGCCTGTCTGAGGGCGATGGATTCAAAAACTTTTAGTGAAAAGCATTTGAGCGGAGCCAAAGCTATTGGTGCACCGGATATGGATCGGCTGAATGTACATGGTGGTGCGATTGCTATGGGGCATCCGGTGGGTATGAGTGGTGCGCGGTTGATTTTAACGCTGCTACGCCAGCTCAAACATGAAACAGGCGGTGGTCTTGCGCTGGCAACGCTCTGTGTGGGCGGCGGACAGGGCGGTGCAACGCTTCTCGGGAGTGAATCGTGGAAACAGTCAGACTAAATCGCAAAAAAAATATGGCGCGACTTTGTCTGTCGCGCAGTGATCGTCCGCTCAACGTTCTGGATGAGGTATGCCTGACGGAACTAGAGACGATGCTCGACGATTTGGAGCAGAAGCCGCCGCAGTTGCTGGTTATTGAAAGCAGTATGAACGGCTGTTTTATTGCCGGTGCGGATGTGGATGTGATTGCTGCGGTTAGCGATAGCACTGCGGCGATTCGTTTGGCCGAACGCGGACAATCGCTGATGCGGCGCATTGAAGATTTACCTTGTCCATCCGTGGCGGTGATTGCGGGATCTTGCATGGGTGGCGGATTGGAATTGGCGCTGGCCTGCGATTACCTGATTGCCGTGCGACAGCCGAAAACAAAACTGGCACTGCCGGAAATTAAAATCGGTATTCATCCCGGTTTTGGCGGCTGCGTGCGTTTGCCACGTAAAATCGGCTGGCTGACAGCGGTGGATATGATACTCACCGGGCGCAGTGTTGATGCGAAAAAAGCCGGACGAATCGGATTGGCGGATATGGTTTGCCATGCCGAGCAGGTGGAGCAGGCGGTTGCACATCTGGCTGCACGCGGCCCGGAATCAAGCCGTGGTGGATACGTTTGTGGCCGCTTCGTGCCATATTTTTCGGGCAGGTGGAGAAGCGGGCGTTGGCGCGGTTTTCTCATCTTGATATTAACGAAGCCTATCCGGCTATTCCGGCAGCGATTTCCGTGTTGCGTAAGATTGCCGGATTGCCGGAAGGGCAGGCTTATGCGCTGGAGGCGGATTCTCTGGGTTCGCTGGCGACAACGGCGACTTGTAGAAATCTGATTCATGTTTTTCATCTCGGACAGGTTCTGCAAAAACAGGATGCAGCGAAAAAAGGCCGGGGACGGGCCGGAGAGATTCAACAAACGGCGGTTTTTGGTGCTGGTGTGATGGGGGCAGGCATTGCCTGGGTGGCGGCGCGTTCGGGGCATGTTGATTTGCATGATGTGAATGAACAAGCCATTTCGCGCGGATTGAAATCTATCGCACGATTGGCGGCCCGCGATGCGCCGCGCATGTCACGGATTCGCCCGGCGATGCAAAAAAGTGGTTTAACGCATAGCGAAGTGGTGATTGAGGCGGTGCTTGAGGATATTGAAGTCAAAAACAAGCTGTGGGCGGAAGTTGCAGGACAAACAGGGCGCAATACGCTGTTGCTGACCAATACCTCGGCACTTTCAGTGAGTGAAATGCAGAAAGCAGTGAAATATCCGGGGCGTATGGCGGGCATGCATTTTTTTAATCCGGCACCGAAAATGCCACTGGTGGAAATCATTGCCGGTAAAAAAACAACGCAAAAAACCCTGCAAACGGTAGCTGCTCTGGCTGCACGCTGGGGTAAATATCCGGTGATTGTTGCTGATCGACCGGGTTTTCTCGTCAACCGCTGTCTGATGCCATATATGGCGGCGGCTTTTGCACTTTTAGCTCCGGATGAAGGTGATGGCGAGACCGTGGAGCATATTGATGGCGCACTTAAGTATTTCGGCATGCCGATGGGCGCGTTTGAATTGGCAGATCGCGTTGGTTTGGATATATGCCACCATGTTGGAAAGCATCTTTCGACGGAACTCGGCGCGCATCAGGCGTTGCCTGCATGGTTTGATACAATGGTAGAAGACGGTTTGCTCGGTGAAAAATCAGGGCGTGGGTTTTTTACGTGGAAAAATGGCAAAAAAGGCGAATTAAATACTGACTTGTCGAAGTATGTGTCGTCAGGCGTTGTGCGCGAAAAAGAAACGGACGCGTCGCTGGCCGATTCTCCGGCAGCAATGCCGGTTGCCGATGTTGTTGATGCATGTTTATTGCCGATGTTGATTGAGGCGCTTGCCTGTCTGGCGGAAAATGTCGTTACTGATACCGCGCAACTGGATGCCGCGATGATTTTCGGTATCGGATTTCCACCGTTTCGCGGCGGGCTTCTGCATGAGTATGCCGGACGCGATGCTGTACAGTTGCAGCGGCGTATCATTGAACTCGGGCTGGGTGTACCGGAAAATATTGATGTGCTGAAAGCAGTGAAAACCGGGAAATCCACGCCGTGAGCGTCTGTTCAGGCATCGAGCGAACCATTCAGGCCGCTTGTTTGTCTGATTTGTTGTTCGATTGCCCGCCGGGATGGAATGCTGCCCCGATGCTTGGTAAACGCACTGGCGAGGGCTGGATATGGCTCACGCGCGGTGAGGTGAAGCAGCGTGTGCGACGCGTGTCCGGCTGGTTATCTTCGATAGGTATCCGGCATGGTGATCGGGTGGGGTTGTTGGGGCACAATAGCATTGAATGGTGTGTTGCCGATTTTGCGATTCTGCATATCGGCGCAGTGACCGTGCCTGCCTACTTCACCGATCCGGCAGATGCGGTACGGTTTGTTTTTGAAGATGCACAATGCCATTTGGTGCTGGTCGAGGCGGGTGAACAGCAGAATAAACTTGCCGGTTTGCAGACGCCGATATTCCCGTTTCGCGGCGAAAGTGGCATTCATCTGGCTGGAGTAAGCGAGGATGTTGCCTTTGATGCCCTTCCGGAAGTCTCGAAACCTGTTCGGGGCGATCTGGCGACCCTGATTTACACCTCCGGCACAACAGGCGACCCCAAGGGCGTGATGCTGTCGCACGGTAATTTATTGTCCGATGTTGCGGCAGGCTTGGGTGCTGTTCCGGTGTTTTCAGAGGATAGGTTTCTGTCATTTTTACCGGTATCGCATGCTTTTGAACGCACTGTTGGGCACTTTCTGCCCATAGCTTGTGGGTCAAGCATCGCCTATGCCGAAGATATTACCACGCTGCTGCGCGATATTCCTGAAGTGAAACCGACGGTGATGATTTCAGTTCCGAGATTATATGAAAAGATTTACGCCGGAGTGCAGGATAAACTGATGCAAGCTCCGGCAATAAAACGGAAATTGTTTGCGAAGGCGCAGGAACTCGGCATAAAACGTTTCGAATTGCAACGTGAGGGAAAGGATTTGAGAGGTTTTGATCTGCTTTTCTTTCGATTGCTCGATTATTTGGTGCACGTCAAATTACGCAATAAACTGGGTGGCCGTTTGCGTCTGTTTATTTCCGGCGGCGCGGCATTGCATCCGGAAATTGCCCGTTTTCTACTGGCCGCAGGCCTGCCCGTTTGCGCCGGTTACGGACTGACAGAATCATCGCCGGTGCTATGCGTAAATCCGCTGCGACGTATCAAACCGGACACCGTCGGACCCGCCTTGCCGGGGGTGACCCTGAAAGTGGCCGAAGATGGCGAATTGCTGGCATGTGGTGAGATGATTATGCAGGGCTACTGGCACAGAGCGGATGATACTGCCGAAGTGCTCGATGCTGAAGGTTGGTTGCATACCGGTGATATCGTGGATATGGATGATGAGGGTTATGTACGCATCGTTGACCGGAAAAAGGAATTGATGGTGTTATCAAATGGCGAAAATGTGCCGCCGGCGCGGGTAGAAAAGCGTTTGGCTATTGATCCGTGTATTTTACAAGCGATGGTGATTGGTAATCAGCGGCCATATTTGACAGCGCTTGTTGTTGTTGATGAAGCAGGATTACAACGCTATTGGAAAATGCAGAAGGGCAGTGCCTTGCCGGGCGAATGGCGGGCTAGCGGGGCGGTGCGCAAATGGTTATTGGAGCGAATGCAAGTGGCTTGTCACGATTTGGCGAGTTTCATGCAGGTCAGGCGTTTTGTGTTTGTGGACGAAGAATGGACGCAGGCCTCCGGTCTTTTAACGCCGACCCTGAAATTCAAACGTAATAAAATTATGCAGCTGCATCAGTCGGAGATTGATGCGATGTATGTCTGATATACCGTTAGTGTTTATCCAGAATGCGCTGGATTAGCGCGGATGAGGAGTAGTCTCCGATAAAAGGCATGACGACAACCTCGCCGCCGTTGCTGCGCACTTCGCGAGCTCCGATGATATTTTCCTCGCAGTAATCACCACCCTTGACCAGTACGTCCGGTTTTAGTGCGATGATGAGATTCAGCGGCGTTTCTTCGGAAAAAGGCGTTACCATGTCCACGCAACGCAAGGCTGTTAGCATGCGTGCCCTGTCTGTGGTGCAATTGACAGGCCGGTTTGCACCTTTCAGACCACGCACCGATGCATCGTCATTTAGCCCGACGATTAGCACATCACCGAGCGCGCGGGCGCGTTCAAGATAGCCGATATGTCCCGGGTGCAGTAGATCGAAGCAGCCGTTGGTAAAAACAACACGACGAGCATCATTGTGCCATCGGTGAACGGTTTCCACGGCTTTGCTCAGATTGGCAATAGATGAATCATTCACTCGTTTTTTACATGCAGCATATTAACGATACTGGATGCGCCGCTTACTTCCGCAGCCAGTGTTGAGGCACGCTGGCGTTGCAATGCATTGCCGACGATACCTTGCATATATACCTTACCGCGAACCGTTTCAACATGCACTGTAAAACCTGATATTTCATCGTCGCTAAACAGTTTTCTCTTGATGTTGGTTGTGATCAGTGTATCCGAGATGAGTTCGCGCGTTGGCGGTTTGCCGATATGAATCTCCGAGCGGACAGAACGAACGCCGCGAATATGCTTGCAGATATACACCGCACGGTCGATCTGCTCCTGTTTGGGCAAATAGCCGGTAAGCAGAACTTTACCGCGAATCACCTCGGCGCTGATCCATCGTGATGGCATGTCGCGTTCGGCAATCAGGCGCACATCAATCATTGAGGCAATGGATGCATCGTCAAAATGCCGACCCAGTGTGCGTTGATCAAGAGCGGCGTTTCCGGTTGCTGCGCTGCCTCCGAGAATCGCTGCCGCCACGCAGCCTGTACAACTCAAAGCGATCACAACAAGGCAGATGGATTGTAGACGGATAATCCATCTGCGCGGCACGCTATTAAAGAAAGCAAGGGTGGCGGACATCAAAAGATACTGAACAGAAAGGCCAGCAGTGCAAAACTTGAAAGCAGCAATAGGATCTGTACAACAGGCGGACCTTTTTTGCGTTGATTCCAGCCGGGTGCGTGTTGCTTAGGCAACGTTCTCTCCAAGCGCATCCATGACAGAAGCGAAGAGCAGGGGCAATAGAATTTCATCTGGACCGGGTAGCCAGACGCCACGGCCACCGTTTTGCGATAAACGACCCAATATGTCTGCCAGTGCGGAAGCGCTGGCAGACGGATCAATAACCACAGTGGTTAGTTTTTCAACTGTTTTTCCGAGGTTGAGTGCCGCATCGGTAGCTTGCATGAACAGACGCGGAAGCAACATGCTGGAGGCGACGTTGATGACGACACCGCCGCTTGCTTCGGCCATCATCGCAGCCAACAGACGGAATTCCAGGAACCCCGCTGCACCCAGTGATTCACCATGCGCTGACGGATGTAGGTTAAAAGCATCTGCACCGATAGCCGGGTGGACGGTTGCCGGAATGCCAAAACGCGAGGCCGTGGCCAGCACACTGTGGTCGAGATGGTCCGGGTTCGCATCCAGCAGCTTTTCGCCTACGCTTTTACCTATTCCCCAATTTTCAAGCGCACCAAAATTAATCGCTTCATTGATGAGTCGGCCCGTTTCATCGGTTACGCGGCATCCGTTTTCGCCCGGATCGCGGTCATAGGTGCGTAGCGTATGGCCGGATAGAGCGATTTCCACATCCTGCAACAGCGCTGCACCGGTTAGTACGATACCGGTAATCACGCGTTGTTCGATCAAGCGGACGAGAAGCGGACTCAAGCCGGAATCCATTACATGGCCGCCACAGCCGAGAATAATGGCGTTCTTTTTGCGTCGCGCGGTTAATATATTGTCGCGCAATTCGATTAAATCACGGGTTGCGCCGAGGCCCGGGAGGCTGCACAGAAAATCCGAAAAACTTCCACCACTACGGTAGGATGCACCGAAATCTTCACCATCGGCATCTTTTTTGCGTTTGGCAAGCGGAACGGTTTTCAGCTTACTGAATGACAGTGGTTTTAGCTTCATAAAGTCTCCCCGTAGAGTTCGTGGTCAATCAGACTACACAATATATGCAGGCAGGTGATGTGCATCTCCTGAATGCGTGGTGTTGCCGCATGAGGAATGTTGAGCAATGTACTTATGCCATTTAACAAGGCAAGTTTGCCACCATCTTTTCCGGTTAGGGCAATCACCTGCATATCTTTGCCAAGCGCCGCTTCGGCGGCACGTAACACATTCGGCGAACTACCACTTGTTGAAATAGCCAACAGGATGTCTCCAGCCGTACCCAGCGCCTCAACCTGACGTGAAAAAATCTCTTTGTAGGCGCTATCGTTGGCAATGCTGGTGATTACCGATGCATCGCTGGTCAGTGCAATGGAAGCCAGCCCCGGCCTGTCGATTTCAAAGCGATTTACCAGCTCTCCTGCAAAATGTTGAGCATCGGCAGCAGAACCACCGTTACCGCAAACCAGTATCTTTCCATTCTGGCGCAGGCAGGCAATCATGCGTCGGGCTGCATCCTTTAATGGGATTGCCATCTCTTTGCTGCAACGTTTGCGTAATTCAATACCTTGTTCAAAAGCTTGTTCAATAATTGTCTGCATTGGGCTAATCCTAGCCCGCATTATCCATGAATTCTACTACCCTTACTTGTACCTTTACTTGTTCCGTTGCCCTCGTTGCAAATAAAGATGTCTCGTAAGTATGCGCGGCAAGTAGCTCATAATGCGCGCTGATTATCTGAAGGCGTCCTGCAAATGCTCAATGTGTGAACGCATGCCCGACGGGGTTAGAATGATTAAATCGAAACGACATTGCCAATCGTGGTATTGCTGATGGCAGGCAAGCCATGCGGAAGCTGCTGAACGCAAGCGTGCCTGTTTGTCGGCATGAACGGAGAGCAGGCCTGCATCGCGGTTTGGTCGTAGCTTGACCTCGATAAAAGCAAGTACATCACGCCTGCTGGCGACAATATCCAACTCACCGCGCCCGAGACGGACATTGCGATCAAGTATCCGGTAGCCCTTCAGACGCAGATGACGGGCGGCTTTGCTTTCCGCCTTGCGGCCTTTTTCAGTACTCATGCAAGATCCTTGTCCTGTGCCTGATGCGTTTCGAGTAGCAAGGCGTAAACGCGTGAACGCGATACATTCAGTTCTTTCGCCAGATGTCTGGCCAGTGCTGAAGGTGACAGATTCTTGCTCGAAATCAGTGTAATGGCTGCTCGAATATCGTCATCAGAAATAGTGTGCGTGGCTGTATCCGGGCCGATAAGAAGGACAATTTCACCTTTAATAACAGATAGTTGAATGTTTTCAAACACTTCTTCCAACGTGCCGTAAATGAAAGTTTCGTACAGTTTGGTGATTTCTCGCGCCACACAGACAAGCCGCGCATCGCCGCATGTTTTGCGCAGGTCTTCAAGTGTTTTCAGTAGACGATGAGGAGATTCCAGCACAATGCTGGTACATGACGAACGAGCCAGCGCATCTATTTGTGCGCGCCGTGTTTTACCGGAACGGGCCAGAAAACCCTCGTAGATAAAGCGATCACTGGGCAGACCGCTGGCGCATAATGCGGCAATCGGGCTGCTCGCTCCGGGAACAGGAGACACGTTCACAGCCAATTTGCGCATCCGGCTAACCAGACGGTATCCCGGATCATTGATGAGCGGCGTACCGGCATCGGAAAT
Organism: Zetaproteobacteria bacterium; assembly: GCA_003233235.1. Lineage (GTDB taxonomy): Bacteria > Pseudomonadota > Zetaproteobacteria > Mariprofundales > Mariprofundaceae > UBA1543. Next base: position 3,407 of record QILF01000042.1, on the reverse strand, counting down.
CAATGCGATGTCCTTGCCGTCGCGCAGATGGGCGAGCAGTTGATCCACCATCTGCTCCTCGTTGTGTTCATGACAGGCAATGAGTGGTGTGTCGATACCGTAATGTGTACACAGGCGGCGGCTGACGCGCGTATCCTCGGCAGCGATCAGGTGCACTGATTTCAATATCTCAACCGCGCGGTAGGTGATGTCGGCAAGATTGCCAATCGGGGTGGCCACAATGAACAGTTGGCCGCTGCCGTGCTTGTCATTAGTCTGCGAGTTCATGTACTTCAAACCGTATCCTTCCCGACCACGCATCGCAACGATCATGCTTCACCGAAGCCTGTTTGTGCTTGCTGTTTTGCTGACGGCTTGTGGTCCCAAAACGGTTATCCCGACACAGACCGGTAGTGCAATTGAAAAACCGCGTGCTGCTATTGTAGGGAAAAAAATGCCAGTTTCGCCTGCCGTGACATCTTTGATGCGTTTGGCTTTTGGCGAGGGGCGGATAGATGAAGCGTTGCGCGGTCTGGATATTCTGATTGAAGCCGGAAAGCCGCCGGATTTGCAGGAGGCGCTTTTCCGCCGCATCCAGCTTCTTCTTTTTATTGGCGATGCGCGCGCCGTACCACAGGGCAATGCTTTACTGCGTGCTTATCCCGACCAACCGCTGGTTCCCTATTTGCATGTCTGGCTGATGCAGTGGGCAGAGGGTCGTCAGCTTGATGACAAAGTGATGATGCATGCATTGGCTGTATTTAAAAACACCTACGCTACCGAGGCATTACGCGAACGTGCTGCCGCACTTGCTGTGGCAGCGGCGAGGCGTAGTGACGATTGGACAGCGGTGCAGTGGTTCCTGCACGCCGCACGTTTGTATGCTGATAAACGCGAAATATGGTTGCGCGAGGCATCATCCAGAGCCTCAATGGCTATGCTCGGGCGTCTTCGCGATGCGGATGAATTGAATGACGAGACTGGAAAACTACTGCTCCAGCAAGCCGCCCGTGACCGACTGTTGACCGGTGATATATCTGCGGTGCAGGTGCTCGCCGGATGGTTGCAGCAATCTTTTCCCGGTTCAGCGGAAGCGCGTATAAGCAAGGCGTGGGCAAGTGGCGTTGCGCATCCGGCAAATATCGGTGTGATGCTGCCTTTATCGGGTGAATATGCGCAATTCGGGCGTCAGGCTCTGCATGGTGTCCGTTTGGCCATAGACGGACTGGAGGATAACCGGAATATCACCTTGCATGTGGCCGACACGGCGGAGGGAGCAGCAGGTGATGCAGGGCAGGGTGCGCAACAAACGTGTCTGCAAGCGTATCACAGCCTGATTGAGCAGCATGTTGAGCTTATTATCGGGCCGTTGTTGGGCGATTGTGCCAAATTTCTGGCGGGTCGAATGCGCGGTAAGGTTCCGGCTATCAGTCTAACCAGTCGTTCGTTACTGGCTAGAAAATCACCGCTACTTTTCGTGCATACGTTATCGCCGGTATTGCAGGCGCGTTTTATGGCCAGTTATGGCGCTCGCAAAGAGAATAAACGTATCGTGGTGATCAGTACGAATACGCCGTCGTCGATTGCCGAAGCGGATGCGTTTGCCGAGGAATTCACCCTGCTTGGTGGAGAAATAACCGACCGCATGCTTTTGCCGCAAGGCAGTATCGATTTTCGTAAAGCCTTGCGCGGCATGCGTATGCGAACAGACGATGAAATGCTGCTTGCTGAGCTGGATGAGGATTTGGCGGTCAGCGAACAGCCGCAGGATGATATGGAAATACGCATGCCGGTAAATTTTGACGGTATGTTTCTGGCTTTGTCGGGTCAGCAGGTGGCACTTTTGTCGGGTCAGTTGGCTTATGTGGGGGTGAAAAATGTCCCTTTGTATGGCACGAGCCGTTGGCAGGATGGTTATTTGCTGTCGGATCACGGGCGATATTTGCGTCAGGCGCGCTTTTCCGATGTTGCCTTTCCAAATGGAACAAGTCCTGAATTGCGCCGTTTCAAGCTTGCATGGCGCGATGTGTGGGGCTTGGAAAAGCCCGGAAAACTATCCGGGCTGGCCTATGATTCGATGCTGATTGGTGTGTTGTTAACGCACCGTATGGGTCTTTCCGGACAGGCGTTACTTGCCGCATTGAAGGATAGAACAGGCTTTCCCGGTTTAACCGGACATGTGCGTTTTTCAACGGACGGCATCGGTCAAAAAGATTTTGAATTGTTCCGTATTCGGCACAATAAAATCGTGCCTGCAGGTTAACGCTTTCCTTTTCTCAGAACTACAAACCTAAATCGAAGAAATCCTTTTTCCGGGTGGCAGGTGTGGCTTTTTGCGTGTTATACTGCGTTTGCTTTTTCGGTGCTGTACCCATGCGGAATGATTCGAGAAACGGATGTTTTGTTTGTCGATCAGGTAATAAACCTGTTTTTGGGTCAATCGTTACCCATTCAACACCATCCGGCGCGACAAAATTCATTTTTGGTCGATGCTTATGGAAGGCCTGCATGGCCATTAGCCATGTCGGCAGGGCGGCATGTGCTCCGGTTTCGCGTCGGCCCATGCTTGAAGGTATATCGCGTCCGGTCCATACGCCGGTCAAGACTTGCGGCGTATAACCCATAAACCATGCATCGACCTGTTTGTTGGTCGTGCCGGTTTTGCCTGCTGCCGGGCGATTCAGCGGACGGGCGCGGCGGCCCGTACCGTAAAGAATCACGCCGTGTAGCATATTCGTAGTAAGAAAAGCATTAACCGGGTCAAGTGTTTGCTCGGCGGGCTGCATCGCCTTGTTGATGGCCAACACCGGATCGGCATGACAGGTCTGACAGCGATGACCGGCCACCGAGCGGTACAGCGTGTGGCCGTTGCGGTCCTGAATTTGCTGGATGCTGACCGGTTTCCAGCGTTGTCCGCCGCTGGCAATCACGGCGTAGGATTCAGTGAGCTCCTGCAATGTGACTTCGGTGACACCCAATGCCAGTCCCAGCTGTGCAGGAAAATCGCGGCTAAACTGGTAGTCGTCGCTGAGTGCGTCGGTGAAGCGGTTTACACCAATATCCTGAAGTAGTTTGATGGAAGCAAGATTGCGCGAGTGTTCTAGCGCGTTGCGCAGCGTGACGGTTCCGGCAAAGTGATTTTTATAGTTTTCCGGTCGCCAGAATTCATCCTGTTTGATATTTTCGAAGATGACCGGTGAATCCATAATCAGACTGGCCGGTGTGTAGCCGGATTGCATGGCCAATTCGTACAAAAAGGGCTTGAAAGCACTGCCCGGCTGGCGGTTGGCGCCGCTGACGCGATCAAAGCCGCTTAATTTGAAATTAAAACCGCCGACGCGGGCGAGAACCGTGCCTTTTTGCAGGTCGATTGAATACAACGCGGATTCAACAGAGGCTTGTTGGGTTAGACGGACCCCGCCTTTACC
>QILF01000031.1 GCA_003233235.1 Zetaproteobacteria bacterium | reverse complement strand
GTGATCGGTGCTAACGATGTCACCAATCCGGCAGCCAAAAACGATCCGCAAAGCCCGATTTACGGCATGCCGGTGCTCGATGTCGGTAAAGCGCAGCATATCGTATTCATCAAACGCTCCCTGTCCCCCGGTTATGCCGGACTGGATAACGATCTGTTCTACATGGATAAAACCATGATGCTCTTCGACGACGCCAAAAAAGCCTGCGAAGCGATTCTGCAAACGCTGGATTAGCTGCTGGCATTGTCGGCAGGATAAATCCGTTGAGGTGGAATGATGCTTAACCCTGAATCCGAGATCAGAACTGTTACCGAAATTTCAGACGCCGAAAGGCTTGCTATAGTCCATTTCTTACAAGGCGCGGGCATTGTCGCGCATTGTGAACGCCAAGCCTCGGCTGGTGCTTGAAACGTTGCATGCAGATTTTCTGGCAGCATAGGTGATGCGATAGTAGTTACATCTGACCCTTTCCAAATCGTCGGCAAAACATTGGCTCCCTCATAGCTGGAGAATTCACCGCCGGAGGATTATGCTTCGCTGACTTTTTTGATGACGGGTGGATTGCATGGATATTGATGTACACAAGGTGGCGATGCTTTCGCGCATTCGCCTGACCAATGACGAGGCAGCCGAGCTTGGGCCGCAACTGGAAAGTATTCTTGATTATGTCGATCAATTGCAGCAGGTGGATACCGAAGGTGTGGTCGAAACTGCGCATCCGCATGATGCCGCGATGCCGTTGCGTGTCGATGTGGTGACCAATGGCAATCGCCGTGATGCGCTGCAATCGTCTGCTCCAAACACCCAATCCGGCCTCTACGTTGTACCCAAGGTGATTGAATAATAGTGAAAAAGTCACTTTTTTACCCGCTGATTCACATAAGTTTGGCCGATGTTCGTTATTTTTCCGGAGTTACCCATGCCATTTAGCACCCTCTCTGAACTCAAAACCCGTCTCGACGCGGGCGACATCAGTGCTGTAGAGCTAGCGCGCCAATATCTTGAACGCGCAGAGAAGCATAATCCTGCATTGAATGCTTTTGTGCACCTTGATGCGAAATATGTGCTGGCGCAGGCCGAAGCATCCGATGCATATCGTGCTGCGCATGGTGCGCGGACGCTGGAGGGTTTACCCATTGCGATTAAGGATATCTTCTGCACGCAGGACGGGCCGACGCAGTGCTGTTCGAATATTCTCAAGGGATTTCACGCACCCTACGATGCACATGTGATTACCCGTTTGAAAGAAGCCGGTGCGGTGCTGTTCGGCAAGACCAATATGGATGAATTTGCCATGGGCTCATCCAACGAAACCTCTGCTTTCGGTCCCTGCCGCAATCCGTGGAATAGCGATTGCATCCCCGGCGGCTCTTCCGGCGGCTCGGCAGCGGCGGTAGCTGCTGCTTTGGTCCCGGCAGCACTGGGAACCGATACCGGTGGCTCAATTCGTCAGCCTGCCGCGTTAACCGGGATTACAGGCATGAAACCGACTTACGGACGCGTTTCACGGCGCGGTATTATCGCCTTCGCTTCCTCACTTGATCAGGCCGGGCCGATGACCCGTTCGGTACGCGATGCGGCGATGATTGGCGAAGCCATTGCCGGCCACGATGCCGGCGATTCGACCAGTGTGGCTGATGCGCCGGAGATGAACTGGTTGGCAGCTTGCGACCGCGTCGATATGCAGGGTTTAAAAATTGGCAAGCCGAAAGAGTATTTCATTGACGGCATGGATGCAGGGGTACGCGAAGCGGTGGATGCAGCGTTGGCCGCATGCGAAAAACTGGGTGCGGAAATCGTTGATATTTCCTTGCCCAATACCCAATACGCGGTGGCGGCTTATTATGTGATTGCGCCTTCCGAAGCTTCGGCAAATTTGTCGCGCTACGATGGCGTGCGTTTCGGGCATCGCTGTGAAAATCCCGATGATTTGCTGGATATGTACACCCGTTCGCGCGACGAGGGTTTCGGCTCGGAAGTGAAACGGCGCATTTTGACCGGGAATTTTGCTTTATCCTCCGGTTATTACGATGCCTACTATAAAAAAGCGCAACAGGTACGCACTTTAATCCGGCAGGATTTCCTCAATGCCTTCGAGAAAGTGGACGTGATTGCGACCCCGACATCACCGGTTCCGGCTTTTAAAATTGGCGAAAAGACCGATGATCCGCTAACCATGTATTTGGCCGATATTTTTACCATTGCTCTGAATCTTGCCGGTTTACCCGGACTTTCGCAGCCGTGCGGCGCTGTGCACGGTCTGCCGGTTGGCTTGCAGTGGATTGCACCGGCCTGGCGCGAGGATATGTTGCTTGGCGCAGCCGCAGCCTATGAATCGGCGACGGATTGGAGCACAAAAGTGCCTCAGGGTTTCGGAGGTGAAACATGAGTTGGGAAACCGTCATCGGCTTGGAAGTGCATGTTCAGATTAACAGTAAAACCAAGGCATTCTGCGGCTGTTCAACCACATTTGGTGCTGATCCGAACACCCAAACCTGCCCTGTTTGTCTGGGCATGCCGGGGCAATTGCCGGTGCTGAATACGGAAGCGGCCAGAAAGTCTGCACTGACCGGTTTGGCAATTAACGGACAAATCAATCTCGAATCAAAATTCGATCGTAAAAATTATTTCTATCCAGACCTGCCCAAGGGTTATCAGATCACCCAGTTTCCAGTGCCGATTGTCGAGTTCGGACATCTTGATATCCCTGTTCCCGATGGCATAAAGCGCATTGGAATTACCCGTATTCATATGGAAGAAGATGCCGGGAAATCCATGCATGAAGGGCTTGATGGTGTATCGCATATTGATTTGAATCGCAGTGGTGTGCCGTTGATGGAGATTGTTTCCGAGCCGGACATGCGTTGTGCCGATGAAGCCGTGGCTTATTTGAAACAATTGCACCAGTTGGTGCGTTTCCTCAATGTTTCCGGTGCGGATATGGAGAAAGGGCAGTTCCGGTGCGATGCGAATGTTTCAGTACGTCGATTCGGCGAGCCGCTGGGTACACGTGCCGAGTTGAAAAACCTCAACTCCTTTCGATTTATCAAGCAGGCCATCGAATATGAAGTAGCACGCCAGATTGAATTGATTGAAGATGGCGGCGAAGTGGTGCAGGAAACGCGTTTGTATGATTCGGTAAAGGGTGAGAGCCGTTCGATGCGCAGCAAAGAAGAAGCACATGATTACCGTTATTTTCCTGAACCCGATCTACCGCCGTTGCGCATCTCGCAGCAGGAACTGGATGCGATTCGCGCCGGTATGCCGGAGCTTCCGGGAGCCTTGCGTGCGCGCTTTGAAACCGAGTTTGGTCTATCCAGCTACGATGCCGATGTGCTGACTCAAACGCGTGAACTCGCGGTCTGGTACGAATCGCTGGTGGCCGCACATCCGGCTGATCCGAAGCGTTGCGCCAACTGGATGGCCAATGAATTGCTGGGGCGTTTGAAGGAATCGGGGCTGAATATTTCCAGCTCACCGGTATCGGCTTTGCGGCTGGCCGGTTTGCTTGACCGCATTGCCGATAACACGATTTCCGGAAAAATCGCCAAGGATGTGCTCGATGCCATGATGGCATCAGGCGACCATGCCGATGCGATTATTGAAAGCAAAGGACTGAAACAGGTTTCGGATAGTGGTGCGATTGATGACATGATTGTTAAGGTGATGGCGGATAATCCGCAGCAGCTTGAGCAATTCCGTGCCGGTAAGGATAAACTGATGGGATTCTTTGTCGGGCAGGTGATGAAGGCATCGAAAGGTCAGGCCAATCCGGCGATGGTGAATCAGCGTCTGAACAAACTCCTTAAGGGTTAATGGATTGATGCGGCTGCGTTTGCGCAGGGGGGCTTTTGTCGGCTTACTGTTGCTGTTTGCAGTTTTTCTATTTCTATTTCTATTTTCGCGGCTTGATGCCAATCAACTGCAACAGGCGGCGGCTTTTCAGGTCGCGCAAATAACCGGTTTGACGATGCACAGCGGTAAACCATCATTGAGCCTGCTGCACGGCGTTAGCCTCAAACTTCCACAATTGCGCATCGGGGAAGATGGTGATGCATGGCATCTTGCTGCGAATGTTGTGCATATTGATATTTCGTTGTGGTCGTTGTTAACCGGGAAATTGCATTTCTCAGCCATTGATGTGGTCCACCCGTCGTTGTATTTAAGCAGCGTCATATCGCCACAAGAACTTTTTGCGATGGATTTGCCTGATCAGATAGGCAAGTTGCATATTCGCAACGGTCAGTTTTTTGTTGATGGCAAAGTGCTTGCAGAAGATGTGATTGTCGTGGTGCGGCGTATCGCACGCGAGAAACAGACCTCATGGGAAGTTCAGAGCCGTTTTGCAGGGGGAGATATTTCCGGCCAGGGTTATGTGCGTTTCGGAAAAGCCAGTCAACGCGAAGCTTTTGGTCGCCTTTCGGCAGATCAGTTGTTTATCAAGCAACTACCGACATTGCCTTTCCCGACCTCTCACTATGATATTTTCGATGCTTCGTTGACGTTTTCTATGAATGCGCATCAGCAGTGGCAGTGGTCGGGCAATTTCCATTCTCACGACAGCCACAAAAAAATACCCGACTTATCACTGCGAGGTAAAATTCTCGGACGCAACTGGCATGATTTCCAGTTGCAGGATGTGCAAGCCTCTTTCGGCAAGCAAACCCGAATTCAAATGGCAGGCGGCTGCCTGGCGGGGCAGGCCTGTGTGCTTGAAATGAACACCTACGACGCGGATATGCAGCACTTGCTTGACGCATTTGATGTCAAGAATTCACTCAGTGCAGCATTGGACGGCTCAATCAAATTGCAGGAAAAGAAAAAAGGCTGGAAAATAACGGGTGATTTCGCTTTGCGGCATGTGCGCTGGGCCGATACGGATTTACCCGATGTGAGAATCAAGCTGCCTAAGGCTAGTTTTATATCCATGCATGATTTTCGCCTGCCGGAGGTAAGTATCAAGCCGGTCGAAGGCAAGGGTGAGATTTTAATCAGTGCCAAGCGGCGAGGGGAAAAGAACGGTTTTGTAAATGTAAGCATGATAAATCTGGACACGGCCTGGGTTCCACTTGGCAATATCGCGTTACAAGCCTCTGGATGGGAATGGCATCTTGCCGGCAAAGGTTCGTTAAGCGGTACGTTGGAAAGTGCATTTGAGCCGGGGAAACTACAGTTCGGGTTTCAATTGGATGCCACGGATGGGAAAATGACGCTGGGGGGATTCTCGAAACCTGCCGGTATGCGCGCCAAGTTGATTGGAAAATATTTCCCTGACGATAAAGGTGGTTCTTTTCAGCTTAGCGAAATGCAACTTGGTGATTCATATATCAAAAAGGCGGGTTGGCACATGTCTGGCGGAAGAAAGCTGGCATTTGCAGGCAATAGCCGTATTGATTTGCTTGCGTTACGCGCTGCCGGTTTGCAGTTTCCGGAAAAATTCGCTGCCTGGCATGGTCGTATCAAGGGTGATCTTGATGGTTTTTCCATTGACAGAGATGAGGCGGTTTTGCATCGCTTTGTCGCTTCCAATGGATCACTTTACCTGAACGCGTTTGGCTCTGGAGAAGATGAATGGGGCGGTAAAATAACGTTTGGCAAAGGTGAAATACGTGCGCCGTCTTTGCATTGGCAGGATGGCGATAAGTTTGCGGATATTGCGACCCGTCTGGATTTGCGCACGATGCGCGGCAAGATGGATATTCGTGGCAGTAAAATCGAATGGTCACCGGAAGATGGACTTCCCGCGTGGTTGGGAGACATGCATTTGCAGGGTGAATTTGCCGATGTTGACCTGGCATGGGATGACAACCTTTGGAAAAATATGCATGGCAGCTATGTTTTGTCAGGGGGAAAACTGGAGTTGAAAAAAGCGCGTGGCAAGTTTGCCGGCGGACGTGTGCAAAGCAGGCGTATGCGTTTGCAGATGCGCGATGGTGGTGCAGATTTCGACGGACGATTGCGGATGTCAGCTGTGTATCTGGAAAAAATGAACGGTTTGGCACATGCGGTGGGTGCGAATATGCATGGATATATCTTCTTTAACGGCTTGATTGGCGGTCATTTACCGCTGGGTTCGGGCCCTGCATGGTATGGAAACGGCGATATTGAAATCCATAATGGTCGCTGGAATGAGGCAAAAGCGGCGCATCTTGTTTTGTGGCGTAATAACGAAGCGGGAAGCGGAAAACCAGTTGTCGGAGGTGGTTTTTCCCGCTTGGCGGCACGCTACCGCTTTACGCGCAGTGGACTTGAACTATCACATCTTGAATTCAACAAAAATGGAATGCAGATGCGCGGGAAGGCGAATATTACTTCACAAGGCGATATTCACGGGTATTTGAAAGCTCGTGCAGGTAAGCAGAAATCTGTAACCGATATTTCCGGCAGGTGGCCTTCTATTATACCATTTTTTGCGGGTGGGAATGCAACTTCAGACGGGTTTGTCAGGTAGTAGCCCGTTATTCTTTGGTCAGGGTTTTTAAAAACTCAATCACATCACGGCGGTTTTGTTCGTCGGCCATTTCAGGAAAGGTCGGCATGACCAGTCCGTAGGGGTTCGATTCGATAAGTGCTTTAGCCGTCTCATCCTTCTTGGCAAAAGCGGCAGGGCTGGTTAGCCACTGATCTTCCCATTCGGGTGTGTGCCGCTGCATCACATCACGCAGGCCGGGCGCGCCAACAGGGCTGGTTTCATAATCGGTTCGGTGACAAAGGATGCAGATATTATTGAAAATGGCTTCACCGTGTTTTACATCGCTGGTAGTAGCGATGACTTCAGGTGTTTGTACCGGCGCGGTGACAGGGGTTGATTCGGCTGCCATGACCGGTGTACTGCAACAGAACACACCCACCACCATGATTAAATTGGCAGTGCGCGAGTGTAGTTGATTTATGACTCCCCTTAACATCACTGCTGAGATTAGGACATTCTGGAGTGATCGGCAAGTGTTGTTCAAAGGATGTTTATTTGAGGGTGTGAATGGATATTTGCCTCTGGCGTTGCCATGTATCAGCATGGGCGGAACAAAAGTTCTTGTTTTTCGGAGTGAAATCATATGCCTGCTTCCAGTTTGACTGCTCTCTCCCCGCTTGATGGTCGTTATGCGGGGAGAATCAATGCATTACGCCCGGTATTCAGTGAATTCGGTTTGATTCGCGCTCGCGTAAAGGTTGAAGTGTGCTGGCTGGAGATGCTCTCCGACCATGCTGGTATTGGTGAAGTTCCGGTGTTTTCGGAAGCTGCGCGCAGTGTTTTGCATGCCATTGCCGATGATTTTAACGAAAAAGATGCAGCGCGCGTCAAGAGTATTGAAATCAACACCAATCACGATGTAAAAGCCGTAGAATATTTTCTCAAAGAAAAGGTTGCAGGCAACGCCGAACTGGAGGCGGTGGCGGAATTCATCCATTTTTCCTGCACATCAGAAGATATTAACAACCTGTCCTATGCCCTGATGCTTAAAGAGGCGCGCGACGAGGTGCTGCTATCAGCGATGGATAAAGCCATTAGCAGTTTGAAGAAAGGCGCACATGACATGGCGGGTGCATCCATGCTGTCGCGTACGCACGGGCAAGCGGCCAGTCCGACGACAATGGGCAAAGAATGGGCGAATGTTGCTTTTCGTTTGCAAAGGCAGCGCGATCAGTTTGCGGCAGTGCCGGTGATGGGTAAAATCAACGGTGCGGTAGGCAACTACAACGCGCATCAGGTCAGTTATCCGGAAGTGAACTGGCCGCAGACGGCGGAGGCGTTTGTACAATCGCTGGGCCTGAGTTGGAATCTGTACACAACACAAATTGAACCGCACGATTACATCGCCGAATACAATAGCGCGCTAGTCCGATTCAACACCATCCTTCTCGATTTCTGTCGTGACATCTGGTCGTATATTTCGATTGGTTATTTTCGCCAGATTACCATTCCCGGTGAGGTCGGATCGTCAACCATGCCGCATAAAGTGAATCCCATAGATTTCGAAAATGCCGAAGGTAATTTAGGCCTAGCCAATGCTGTGCTTGATCATTTGTCCTCGAAACTGATGATTTCCCGCTGGCAACGCGACCTTTCCGATTCCACCGCCCTGCGTAATCTCGGTTCCGGTTTCGGTTACGCGCTGCTCGCTTATCAATCGCTGCAACGTGGCCTTGGTAAACTGGAATTGGCAGAACAGCATCTTGCCGCCGATTTGGATGCCACTTGGGAAGTGCTCGGCGAAGCTGTGCAGACAGTGATGCGTCGTTACGGTCTACCCAATCCCTACGAGCAGATGAAAGAATTGACGCGCGGTAAAGGTATCAACGCTGAGGCGATGCATGCTTTTGTTTCCAAGCTCGACATCCCTGAAGATGCCAAGCAGCGTTTGTTGGCATTAACGCCCGCTACATACACCGGCAACGCTACAGAACAGGCTGAGAATATTTGATTGATGTTAACGTAATGCGTCGGGAAGGTGGAACGTAATCCGTTCTTCAGCCGTTTTCATGTGCATGATGTCGGTAGCACCGAGTTTGCGCAGATGCGTCAACAAACCCTGAACCAGTTCCTCCGGCGCTGACGCACCGGCAGTGACGCCAACGCATTCCGCGCCTTCAAGCCATTCCGGCGCAATATCATTGACGGTGTCAACCAGATAGGCACGCGCGCCTTGTCGTTCGGCAACCTCACGCAGACGATTACTGTTCGATGAGTTCTTCGAGCCGATAACCAATACCAGATTGCAATGTTTTGCCATGGCTTTGACTGCTTTCTGCCGGTTGGTTGTGGCGTAGCAGATGTCATCGCGTTTCGGGCCGTGAATATCCGGAAAACGCTTTTTTAAGGCGCTCACCACATCTTCCGTATCGTCCACACTGAGCGTGGTTTGCGTGACATAGGCCAGCTTTTTCTCGTCGTGTACTTGCAGGGCCACGACATCGGCAGGTTTGGAAACCAGCAGCACCGCGCCCTCCGGAGCCTGTCCCATAGTTCCCTCCACCTCGGGATGACCGGCGTGACCGATGAGAATTACCTGCTCACCGTTTTTATAATGACGGATAAGCTCCATATGTACTTTGGTGACCAGCGGGCAGGTGGCATCTATCACTTGTACGTCGCGTTTTTTCGCTGCTTGTTGCACAGCTTTGCTGACACCGTGCGCTGAAAAAATAAGCAACGCTCCGTCTGGCGCATCGCATACTTCGTCGATAAATACCGCGCCCTTGCGGCGTAAATTCTCGACGACGTATTTATTGTGAACGATTTCATGACGCACATAAACCGGCGCACCGAAACGCTCCAATGCCTGTTCAACCACGGCAATTGCGCGATCCACCCCGGCACAAAAACCGCGCGGTTCTGCCAATAATATTTGCATCACTGTCATACTCCTCGACGAAATTCCCCGACATACTAGCATGAGCGGCTACCAAGGGTGAAACCAAGGAGAAAAAACATGGCATACACACTGAATCCGGGTGATAGCGCCCCCGATATTGAGCTACCGGTCTGGCCGGAAGGCGCTCTCAAGCTATCCGATTTACGCGGTCGCTGGATGGTGCTGTATTTTTATCCGAAGGACAGCACGCCGGGTTGCACGACCGAATCATGTGAATTCCGTGATGCTTTGCCTGATTTTTCTGCTGCAGATGCTGCGGTTGTCGGTGTTAGCCGTGATTCGCTGGCATCGCATCAACGTTTTGCGGACAAACAATCGTTACCGTTTCAACTGATTTCCGATGCTGATGAGCTTTTGTGCAAGGCTTTTGACGTGATTCAGATGAAGAATATGTATGGTAAGCAGGTGCGCGGCATTGAGCGTTCGACTTTTTTGATTGATCCGGATGGCATCATCCGCGAGGCGTGGCGCAAAGTCCGGGTGAAAGAGCATGTCGCCACGGTATTGGTACGTTTGCAGGCATTGCAGGCCTGACTATGTTTACAGGTAAACGCATTCTGCTTGGTATTGGAGGTGGTATTGCCGCCTACCGTGCTGCCGAACTGGCGCGCTTGCTGATCAAGGAAGGAGCACAAGTGCGTACGGTAATGACGCGCGCGGCATGCGAATTCATTACACCGATGACCATGGAAGCGTTGACCGGAGAAGCGGCACACAGTGATATTTTTAATTTAACTGCAGAGCGCGAAATGGGGCATATCCAACTGGCACGTTGGGCGGATGTATTGCTGGTGGCTCCGGCTACCGCTGATTTATTGGCAAAATTCACGCATGGTATTTGCGATAATCTGCTGACTACGCTATTTCAGGCGCGATGCGGGCCGGTTTTGCTGGCTCCGGCCATGAATGTGGTGATGTGGCAGGCAGCGGCCACGCAGCGGAATGTGCGCTTGCTGAGTGAATGTGGCGTGTGTTTATCGGGTCCGGATGACGGCGAATTGGCGTGTGGAGAAACCGGCCCCGGTCGCATGAGTGAGCCGCAAGCATTGCTTGCCGCACTTGCGCCGCTGCTTGTGGAACAGGATTTGGCCGGACAACGCTGGGTAATCAATACCGGGCCGACGTGGGAAACATGGGATGATGTGCGCATTTTGAGCAATCGCGCCAGTGGTGCGTTTGGCGTGCGTTTGGCCGATGCAGCGGCGGCAC
>QILF01000153.1 GCA_003233235.1 Zetaproteobacteria bacterium | reverse complement strand
GATTTGGCTTTAGGCATTCGTTAGATACAATACCTTGTCTGTAAGTGCTTGAAAGGCTGGAGAAATCCAGCCTTTCTTGTTTGATGAAACAGCTTTAGAAAAGCTCAATCTGGGCAGGTGTTTGTTCGGTTTTTTTGCGTCGTTTTCCATAAAACACCTCCATTCTACCGAATTGTTTGTCTGTAATTTGGATCAAACGTACCTCGCCATCTGGTGGTAATGATTTTTTAACCCGATCAAAATGCACCGTGGCATTTTCTTCACTGGCGCAATGCCTAATATACACTGAATATTGCATCATGCCAAAGCCGTCTTTCAAAAGAGTTCTGCGGAATAGTGTATAATGTTTCCGTGCAGCCTTGCTGTCGGTGGGGAGATCAAACATGGCAATAATCCACACTGAACGAAACCCACCAAATGCCGCGACGGCCACTAATCAGGCGTTGGAATAATCAAACACGGATCATCCCCGGCTAATGCGCGTAATAAATTTGCCGATAAAAAATGCAGAGCATTCATCAAAGGACGTTTCTCGCCAGCCAGAAACACGTCTTGAGACAATATGCCGAGTAGGGACTGTTTCAGTTCGGGCGCGACGCTTGTCTCTCCCTTTCGCCAGAAGTCGAACACCTCCCGGTCAATAAGCGGGCGAAACGGCTCCATGACATCATCTGCCAGCGGATAGGCATTATAGCGATTGTGATGATGTAGGCCAAAAGACGGGTGCAGACCACCGCTACACAATGCACGGGCGACCGCCGCCCGAAGTACCGTATAGCCATAATTGAGCATACCGTTGGGTGGTAAACCATCCCGATTCCGGCGGAAATCACCCCCCAACAAAAGCTTCCAATATCGTGCGGCAGCCTGCGCTTCATGATTTCCCACATCACCGGATTTCACCTTTCCGGCCAGAAAACGAAGTCCATCACCGCCTTCGCATTCACATTGATCCAGACACCATGCCTGATGCTTGATTTTGGCCTGCACAAGCTGCTTCCATAGCCGTTTTTTAGCAGGCTCCTTGGCTGCGACCTGCACACGGAATCGTTCGGATTGCAAAGAATTCGCATCCAGTGGCAATAGTAGGCCATTAGGATGATGATTTTTACCGCAAATGATGACCGCAACATTATTGGCAAGCAGTTCATTCAATGCAGCATGGCTATAGGTGCAACCCGGATGATCGACGATCAGCACACCTATATCTTCAATTGGAATGCTTGCCATTTCATCACCCTCCCGCTTTAGCACCAGTTGCAAGTGTTTCACCGAGATATAGGCGGGCGCAGTCGATATTTCGATAATGCGTTTAATCATCCATCACCTTTCCTATCGCATTCATTCGGTGCAGTTTCATACCTTTTTTTATCAAAGCCATGACTGTCAATTCCCTGTCAGGAAGCGTTTCACTGTCGTTAGCAATTGTGCTAGCTGTATGTAGCCTTAAATAAACTCTTTTATTGAAGCTATCTAATGTTTGAACTCGATAAAACCTCTCGCCATCATCAGTCTCAATGCTTACCAAATCATTGATGTGCAAAGCCATGATGAATCGAATGTCTTCACCATGATCTGTCATCACCATAGGCTCGAATCGCACGTCCCTTTTTCTTGCCGATTTTGTGCCTGTCATGGCTCTGCGATGAGCCTCCATCATGGTGATAAATATCCCTTTATAGGTTCCAGTTTCTTTATGTTGCACGATTTCAACATGATGCATGTTGCCGTATGCCATCCAGCGAAAGACATTCCCTTGTTTATCTTTTACGCCAAATTTCGTGGATTCAAGTTTTTTGTGCGTTGTTTTGGACTGCACGATACGCACGCGTTTGATTGGTGTTTTGCCATCTTTATGATAAACGGTGATCCCTTCTGCAAATGCTTTTTTCGGGTCGTTGTCATAAGCTAGAAAATGCTTGGCGATAAGCTCTCGCACTTCAGAATCAATAATCTTTTTTACTTGCGATAATTTGAAATCAGGCGAAAGGTTGGCGCGGTACACTGTGCCCACACCCTCAATAAAACCGGCACCTGTCTCTTCGTTCAGGCTACCTGTTATCTTGCGTTGAGGAGCATGCGACACAATCATATTTTCAAGCGCTTCATTCAGATCATTGCGGAGATTTGGCCACGGGGTATCTGTATGAATATCTTTAGGCGTGAATTGGCTTTTTTCTTTTTCCAAGTCTTTCGCCAACTTCACTAATGCCTGATAAAAAGTCCGGTCAATACAGGCCGTCACCACTGCATCAATCGTGTGATGCCGATGATCTACGCGATCTTTATTCTTTTTATCCTGTCCAATCAGGCTATTTAAGTTCCATTGGTGGCGCAGCCAACTGGTCATAATTCCCTTGGTTACATTTATATCTGCACCCAGCGGTTTGAGATATTCCAGAGCTACTTTGGAGATATAACGGGTATCATTCAGTTGGCTGTTGATAAAATCGCGTTTCTGCACATCTTCAGCAGTCATATAAAATCGGTTTTTCTTGGATTTTAGGTTTCTATTCCACTTATTAAAACGCCCGGAAATCTGTTGCCATCTATCCTCATCCGAACCAAAGGCATCAATTGGTGTGCGCTGGCCTTTGACACGATTTTCCCGTGTATGGCAGACAACTTTATTCATGTACGAATCATCAAGCGACTGGCTATAGGGAAGGATGTGGTCAATTTCGATGTTAGCGCTAAACAACTCCGCATCCGAAATTTTCATGCCTTGAAGGCTATAAGCACAAAGCGCCTGCTGATCTTTCCATAGTCTATATTTGATCTTATCTGCATGGCTGGGATATTTGGATAGATGCAAATGCGGGTATTTTTTGCCCATTTCCTGATAAAGTTTGGTTGCATCCTTATTTGCATCGGTATTGGCTTTTTGTTGTTTTTCAAATGCCTTGTATCGTTTGGTATTCATTTCCAGATCGCGCGCCATTTCAATGCGAATTTTGTCCGGTTTTCCGTATTTAGCAATAATGGCATTCACCACACGCCGCAATTCATGTAGTCCCTTACTTACGATGGGGTTGGGTATTTCTGGCGGCATGCCGAGACGGTCAATAGTGTCTTCGTCTTCCTGCTCATAGCCATAGCCTGCTTTTTGCCGTGCTTCTGAATAGATTTCACCCTTCTTCAAAAATGGTAAAAGCTTATGAATTGCTTTCAGTGAATGGCTGCCATACCCCGGCTCAAATTCCAAAAGGCATAAGTTTACCGCAGTTCGGGCATCAAGGCTCCAATGGTTCATTAAGCGGGTTTTCAATGCGGATTTTTTATGCATGGTCAACACATCTTCAACCAATGCCAATTGATCATCAGGGCTTAAATCATTCCATTGCGGCAACGCCTTCCTCATTTCACATGCCGTAATATTACCTTTGAGTTTTTTATTGCCGTGCTCCAGATTGAATTCAGTGCTTTTATCCAGTTTCAACTTTGTGCGGATATTGGAAAAGGTGACGGATATTTTGCTCTCAAACAGAGGCTTTAATACTTCTTTTTGTCCATCGTTTAACGCAACCCACTTATCCTCAAAAAAGTCGAGATATTGCAGATTGTTGATGTCTTGCAGATAACGAAACTTCTGGTATTCCAATCGGGCGATTTGCGCACGTTTATTCCGTGGTTCAAGCGAACATTTACCCACGCGATCTTCTTTAAGTTTTAGCGGACGTTGAAAGAAAATAATCCGCTCAATCTGCTCTTTTACGTTTGCAGTAAGCATCGCATGGTGCTTTTTCTGTTCTGCCCAGATTAGATCCAATTCCTCTTGGTACATCTGCCTGTCCGTACGTAAGTGCCCGCCATTGCGTATTCGGTTGCGTTTGGCTGTATGGCGGGGAAGTTTTGAAAGGTACTCCCCCAAGGTGCGGCAATGCGCGGCGTTAATTTTGTTGCGAAGTTCGCTGATGTCTTTTTTGAATGCTGTTTCTTCTTTGGCTTTTTCTGTTGTATCATCATGTTCGTCTTGTGCATCCAGTTCATTCAGCACAGATAAAACATCAGGATCATCCATCATGTCGCTTAACAGTGTTTTGCGATTGCTTAAAAAGCCTCTGCGCTGAACCAAATGCAACAATACGCGGCCAAGTTCATGGGGCGCAAGCGGAGTGTCCAAAGCTTTTGCACGTAATTCGTAAGGGTCGCCCAGTGGATTCAAAACAATTTCAGGTTGGTTATGTCCCTTGAGTTTTGTAGGTAATAAATCCAGTGATGCTAAATAGTTCAGCATTCGCTGTTTGCGGCGTGCTCTACGCTGCAGCACTCTGCGTGCAAGTCTTTTATCTCGTCGCTTTACATTTTTTGGTGTAGGTGTTTTTTCCTCGACAGCTTTGGTAAATATTCGGCTACCCAAGTCGATAATACGATGTGCTTTCCCATCTTTTTCTTCGAGCAATGCCCAACCAATGGAATTACTCCCTAAATCTAAGCCAAGAACTTTCTTCATCGTTATCCCCCACATAAAAAGCTTGCAGAAACCGTAGCAGAAGAGCTATGATTAAACCATTGTATCTAACGAATGCCTCGAAGTCTTTTCATACCAATGAAATAAATTTTTCGTAGGCACTGCTTTCAAGCAACCATAGCCCTCGCATTCGGGGGCTTTTTCTTTTTACGTGAGTGTCCTTTATGGACGGTTGCGCATATTCCAAAATCCGGCCTTACCTACGGAACGAACTCCACTGAGACCCATTCGTTCATGGTATCGGTGCGTGCGAATTTCAGACCGGCGGCGAGGTAGGCGGCGGTGACGGTTTCGGTTTGTTCGCTTAACAGACCGGAGAGGACGAGGCGTTGGCCGACGCATTGTGCAAGGGCCGGGGCCATGTCGATTAGGGGACCGGCAAGGATGTTGGCGGCGACCAGTTCGAAACTTTGCTGTGGGGGAACATCGCCGAGCAGAGATTCAAGCGTGATGTCATTGATACCGGCATTAATACGGCTGGCTTCGACCGAGATTGGATCGCTATCAATGGCCAGAATGACTTTCGCGCCGAGCTTTGCAGCGGCAATCGCCAGCAGCCCTGATCCCGCACCCATATCGAGCATGGTTTTTGGCGCGTGTTGTTTGCAAACACGCTCGATGGCGCGCAGACAGAGTTGAGTGGTGGCGTGCTGTCCTGTTCCGAACGCCATGCCGGGGTCGAGTACTATATCAATGCGGCCCTCGGGGGCTGCTTTGCAGAATGACGGGCGAACCCACAAACGATCACCAACCGGCATGCCGTGCCAGTCACGTTGCCATGCAGTTTCCCAGTCATCACCGATTTCAGCGAGCGAAATATCTTTGTTCTGCACACCAAGAAGCATGGCTGCGGCGGCAATGCGTGCGCGGGTTTCGCGTATGTCCGGGCCTGTTGTAAACCACGCGACATGTTCGCCGATTGCCGATTTTGCATCGGTTTGCAAAGCGTGGCCTGTGGCATCCAGATGCGCGCACATCTGTACAAAGTCAGCTTCGCCAACGGCATTTTCCGGCACGCGCAATTCAAGCCATGCTGTGTTTTCTGAAATGATGTCTTGCATCTTGTACCTCTCCGCTGCAATGTGCTGCACGCAGGTGATGCGTGAGCGAGGACTAATTTGTCGAATACTCTTCCATATTTGATGCGCGTCAAAGCTTCGGAGAAGCTGAACAGTCCCGAGTGCGATGAGACGGTGATTCACCTCGCGCTTGCACCCGCTTCCGGTGATAGACTGCCGTCTTTTGTTCCCGGCCAGATTGCCCGGATTGGCCTGCCCGGATTGAAAGAGCCGCAACCGGGATATTTTGCAATTGCTTCTGAACCGGAAAATAATGGTGTCTTTGAGTTTGTTATCAAGCAACGTCCGGGCATTGCTCACCTGCTATCGACGCTTGAATCGGGTGCGACCGTCGAAGTGGAGGGGCCAATCGGGCACGGCTTCGAACTGACACCGTTCGCAGGCTGCGATCTTTATCTGATTGGTGTGGGAACCGGCGTTGCACCACTGCGTAGTGTGTGGCGACATTTGATTCCTCATCGCGAACGCTACGGAAAAGTTTCTATTTATTGCGGTTTTCTCACCCCCTGCCATCGTCTGCTCACCGATGAACTGGAGTCTCTGGCTGCGCACGACATTCAGGTTAGCGTATCGGTAACCAGCAGTAGTGGCTCATGGGATGGCCCCATCGGTTATGTGCAGGACGAGTTAAAACGGGATGCGCCTCCGGGTGAAAATGCGGTTGCCTGTCTGGCCGGAATGAACACAATGGTGGACGCTTGCCGCGAAACGCTGCACAATCTCGGTTTTGATGACAGTCACATCCTGCTCAACTACTGATTTCTCCTCTCAAACACCCCTAGCACTACCGCTGTTGGCGCTCGATATTGGCGGCAAACGCATCGGCACAGCCGTTTGCGACAAGCTGGCAATCTCCGTTCGCGGCGTGAGCTGTCTGTTCCGTAAGGATCAGAACTGGCCAAAGCAGGCGCTCAAACTGGCCGCTGAATATGGCTGCAATGGCATTGTTATCGGACTGCCGCGCAATATGGATGGCAGCGAAGGTGCGCAGGCGGAAGATTGCCGCGCTGCGGCTGCCGAGCTTGCCCAACTGACAACGTTGCCGATGGTCATGCAGGATGAACGCTTGTCGTCGTGGGCGGCAAAAGAGCGCTTGTATGCTCAGGGATTGAACGAAAAGAAAGTCCGCGAGAAAATCGACCAGACGGCGGCGGCGGTCATTCTTGAAGATTTTCTTGCCGCACATCCCGAATTGAGTAACGGAGCCGCGTATGCCTGATATTATTTTCGATACCCGTGCTGTGCAGACGGCATTGGCTAACATGACCGCACACATGCGCGCTGAATGTCTGCATGCCAAAGACATACACTCCAAAGATATACACGCCGAACCGATTATCATCATCGGCATTGAACGTGGTGGTGCGCGTGTTGCCGATGCGATTCAACAGCGTCTTGAAGCTGCCGGAGCGCAAGTGGAACGTGGCAATCTCGACATCAGTTTTTATCGTGATGATTTGGATACTCTAGGCGCGAATCCCGAAGTGCGTCCAAGTCATTTACCCTTTGATATTAGCGGCAAGCATGTTTGGCTGGTGGATGACGTGCTGTACACCGGACGCACCATTCGTGCCGCACTCGGTGAATTATTTGATTATGGTCGTCCGGCGCGTATTTCGCTGGCGGTGCTGCTTGATCGCGGTGGTCGCCAGTTGCCGATAAGTGCTGATTTAACCGGCCTCATTCACGCTACCGATGCCGACTGTTCGGTTAAACTTTTAACCGATGGTGCATGGTTGATTGAACAGATGAGGGTGAAATTATGAGTGCTCCTTTTCAACATTTATTTGGCATCGCACAGCTGTCGCGCGAGCAGATTGAGCATCTGGTGCAGCTCGGTGAATCCTTTATTGAGCTATCCCGCCGTCCGGTAAAAAAAGCGCCGACGCTACGCGGCAAGACGGTGATTAATCTGTTTTTTGAGAATTCGACACGCACGCGTACCAGTTTTGAAATCGCCGGCAAACGGCTTTCCGCCGACGTGATTAACATTTCAGCTTCGACCAGTGCCACAAAAAAAGGTGAAACACTGCTTGATACCGGTGAAACGCTGGCTGCCATGCAACCGCACGTGCTGGTGATTCGCCATTCGATTTCCGGCGCTTGCGAATTTCTCGCTGATTTTTTGCCGGATACATCCATTGTTAATGCCGGTGACGGTGCGCACGAGCACCCGACACAGGTGCTCACCGACCTGCTCACGTTGCAAACAAAGGCGGGTGGGGTGAGCGGGAAAACCATGACCATCGTCGGTGACATTGCGCATTCCAGAGTGGCGCGTTCGCATCTTCTGGCGGCGAAAAAACTGGATTATAAAGTGCGCTTGGTTGCGCCGAAAACGCTATTGCCGAGAGGCATTGAGCAATTCGGATGCGAGGTCTTTCACAACTTCGATGCCGCTATTCCCGGCTCCGATGTGTTATATATGCTGCGCATGCAGAGCGAACGTCTGACTTCAAATTGCTGCTTTCCTTCCATCCGGGAATACCACGAAGCCTATGGTCTTAATGCGGCACGACTGGCCAAGGCAGGTGATGATTGTCTGGTCATGCATCCGGGTCCGATGAACCGTGGTGTGGAAATCGCTTCCGAAGTCGCTGATTCAGCGCGTAGTCATATCCTTGATCAAGTGGAGCATGGCGTTGCAATCCGCATGGCCGTGCTGACCGAATTATGCGGCAGCAGTCCGCAACCGCAGGCGCGAAGCAAACGCCGCAAACAGGCAGAGGCGGCGATGCAGGCGCAGGGGAAATTGTTATGATAAACGGGATGGTGACGGGGCGGCTGTTATGACGGATATTTTAATACGCGGCGGTCGGGTTGTTGATCCGGCCAATGAACGTGATGAAATCGCTGATGTGCTGGTTATAGATGGCAAAATTGCCGCTATTGGGGAGGCTCTCAATGGCGCATCAAACACCATTGATGCCACCGGGCAAGTTGTTTGTCCCGGTCTTATCGACATGCATGTGCATCTGCGCGAACCGGGGCAGGAGTGGAAGGAAGATATTGAATCGGGTTCACGCGCTGCAGTGGCTGGCGGTGTCACTTCGATGTGTTGCATGCCGAATACCATGCCGCGCCTCGATCATGCCGGTGTGATTCGCCAGATTATCGAACGTGCCAATCAGGTCGGGTTGTGTCATTTGCATCCGATTGGCGCGGTCACCAAAAATCTCGACGGTAAAGAACTGACTGAAATGCGTGAACTGGCACGCGCCGGAGCCGTTGCTTTTTCCGACGACGGCATGCCGGTGTGGCATGGCGGCGTGATGCGCAAAGCACTCGAATACGCGTCCAGCTTCGATTTTTTGCTTATTCAGCATGCCGAGGATTTGCAACTAACCGAAGGCGGTTGCATTAACGAAGGGCGAATTTCAACGCAACTTGGCGTCGATGGCATGCCCAGCGAAGGCGAAGATGACATGGTGGCACGCGATATCATGCTTACCCGTCTTGTCGATGCGCGGTATCACGTTGCGCATGTTTCCTGCAAAGGGTCTGTAGAACTGGTGCGGCAGGCAAAATCCGAAGGCCTGAAAGTCTCGACCGAGGCCGCACCGCATCATTTCGCGCTGACCGAAGAAGAGGTGCTCGGTTTTAATGCCGATGCCAAAATGAGCCCGCCGCTGCGTACCGAAGCGGATCGTCTGGCCGTCATCGAAGGCCTGCGTGATGGCACGATTGAAGTGATTGCCACCGATCACGCACCACACCACGAAGACGATAAACGTTGCGGCCTGTCTTGCGCCGCATTCGGTATTGTCGGTCTGGAAACGATGCTGCCGGTGTCGCTGGCGTTGGTGCGTGACGGGGTGCTATCACTGCCAGATTTAATTGCCAAAATGACCTGTAATCCGGCGCAATTGCTAAATCTTAATGCCGGAACATTATCCGAAGGTGAGGCCGCCGATATTTGTATCTTCGATGCTGATGCGAAATGGACGCTGGATCGCAACAAGTTGTTTTCCAAATCAAAAAATACCCCGTGGCACGGTAGAGAGCTGACCGGGCGAGTGACATACACACTAAAATCCGGGCGGATTGTTTTTGATCACCATGCTTGACCCTTTTATTTCCTTACCTTATAGTAAGCCTAATTATTATTAGTAAGGAGCAATCCATATGCCACTGGCGACTTTAACCAGCAAAGGACAAATTACGATTCCCGGAAGCCTGCGCAAAAAATTACATTTGCATGCAGGTGATAAAATTGATTTTTCACTCATTGGCGACAATGAGGTGTTGTTAAGGCCGGTTACCAGAAATGTGGATGAAGTTTTTGCATGCCTGCATGTTGCGGCTAAGGGCAAGCGGGCAAGTGTTGCGGAAATGGATGCTGCTATTCAGAGAAAGTTGCAACAGGATTTTGAATGAAGGCGCTGGATACGAATGTTCTGATTCGGTTTCTGGTCAACGATGATGAAAAACAGGCGCGTATTGTGCGTGATCTGTTCAAACGGGCGGAGGCGGAACAATACAGCCTGTTTGTGCCGTTACCGGTTGCACTGGAATTGATCTGGGTGCTGGAATCCGTGTACGATATTTCAAGGCAAGATATTCTTGATGCGTTGCAGAAGCTTTTATTGATGCCTGTTCTATCGTTTGATGCTCAGGAAGTGTTGCAACACCTCATCCAATCGGCAAGAAACGGCAGCGAAGATTTGGTGGATTTACTGATTGCGCATGCGGCGATTCAGTCCGGTTGCTCCAGCGTACTGACGTTTGATAAAAAAGCTTCAGGATTTCAATTGTTTCATTTGCTTGTATGACTGGTTCTCGTTGCGCACCGCAAATACGGAGAGTCGAAACAAGATTCAGTAATCCAAATCTGCGAAATGCCAGCTTCCTATTCCTTGAAGGTGGTGTCTCTTCAAGGTTTATTGCATCAGCGGACATTGTAACCCAAGTGAAGGGTTTCGTGCCGGAAATGGAGACGGCGATGAATACCGAGACAGCAGCTAAGAGGATGAATGGAAATTCACTTGCAAAAGTCGTGAGCGGCAATCTGCTTCCCCACTTCGGCGTATTTCCAGGCTGAATCTTCGAGGCATGGAACCACCATGCCCCTCAAGCCAGCCTGAAAATCCACTCAAAGTGGGATTGCATCTTATCCACCCAGACTTTTACAAGTAGCTCATAGCAAAGCATTTTAAGGAGTCTTAGATGATAGGCATGGATTTTTCTCATAAACGTTACAAGAGCGCAAAGGCTAGGGGGAAATTTGCGGACGGTCTGCTTGGCATAGGCGAGAAATGCTTGTGGGGTGGGCTAATTTCCCCCCTGTTGTTGCTGGCGCATACGGAAAGCCTGCCTTGGGAAAGGTATTGATGACAGGCCTTATTACAGCCATTCTTAGTTATGGAGGAATGTACTTTCGTCATAAAGCGTTGTGTATCCATGACGAACTGGAAACTGGAAACCGGAAATGATCGCTAGCAGCCAAGCAAAGCAGGCGCTTTCCATGCGCCAGGGCGTAAACAGGAATATGGTTTTCGAGGAACAGGCTGAAGTGCTTGCCAGCGTCGAACATGCTGGTGAACAGTTCATTTTGAGGCTCAACGCACCGAAAACTGCGGCGCATGCCAAACCCGGGCAATTTGTGCATCTGCGGGTGAGTGAGGGGCGGCCATTGCGGCGGCCTATTTCGATTATGTTGACCAATCCGCAAAAGGGTACGGTGGATTTGCTGTACAAGGTGATTGGCGAAGGCACGCGCGAACTGGCTGAACGTAAAACAGGTGAGATTCTGCCGATGCTCGGGCCGATTGGTCGGCCATTTGATTTGAGTGATTCGACACGGCGTTATGTGTTGATTGGCGGCGGCGTTGGCATTCCGCCGATGATTTTTGCTGCGGATGTATTGAACGGGAATCGCTTGCACAAGGATACGGATGTGGTGGTTTTTGCCGGTTCCGAGGTGAAATTTCCCTTTGCGCTTAAACCATCACAATTCTTGCTGCCGGGCATCGGCGGCAATACCATTTTGAGCATCGCTTCACTGGAGGAGCGCGGAATTGCCTGCCGTTTGGCATCGAATACGGAGATGTACGGATGTTATGCCGGGCACGTCCCCGATCTGGCGCGTGATTATTTGCTGGCGTTGAATGATGCGGAGCGGAATCGTTGTACGCTGCTTTCCTGCGGCCCGCATCCGATGCTGCATGCGGTGGCCCGCTTAGGTCGCGAATTCAATTTACCAACCCGGCTTTCACTGGAAGAACACATGGCCTGTGCGGTTGGCGGCTGCGCGGGTTGCGTGGTTAAAACGCAGGAAGAAGACGGCGAACATTATCGCCGTGTTTGTGTGGACGGGCCGGTCTTTGCGGCAGAAACACTACCTGAATTTGCGGATTAGGATGCCTGTGAACGAATAAGCATGCTGCGTGGGGTTGCAACTCATCCACCCGGATTTTTGCAAGTGATTCATACGCTAAATCAATTTGTTATTCGCTTGTGCCACAAGCTTTTTTTCTGCCTCCGCGCTTGGCTTCGTAGAGATTGATGTCGGTTTGTCGCAGGAGTTCTTCAATACGTTCTTGCACGGGTTGCCGGTCATGTTTTTCGGCATAACACGCAACTCCGGCGGAAAAACTGATGTGTATTTCCTGCCCGTCCGGTAGCGTAACAGGTGTCGTCGCGATGTGCTCAATCCACTTTTGCGCCGCTTTGACGGCTTCCTGTTCGTTGGTGTGCGGTAACAGGACAATAAATTCCTCGCCGCCCCAGCGCCCCAGTGTATCGGCATCACGTATGCAGGATTGCAGGACGTTGACCGCGCTGATCAGCACTGCATCGCCGGCAGGGTGTCCATAGGTGTCGTTTACGTGTTTGAAGTGGTCAAGGTCAATCAGCACTACGGAATACGGAAATTCGTAACGCGCTGCCTGAAGTAAACCTTTTTCCAGCAACGCCATAATGTGGCGGCGGTTGTAGATTTCGGTCAGATGGTCGTGAGTGGCTTCGCGCTGTAATTGTTTCTTGGTTTCCTTGATGCGATTAATCATGCGCACGATAAGCCGTGCTTCCAAGCCGCCGATTACGCCGCCCACCCCGATTTTTTCGGCAACGACATCCTCGACCATTTCATTGCCGGTCAGGTTGAAGGCCACACACGGGGCGCAAGTCGTAATGCCAGCTTCGATACTGTCGAATACGGGAATATCGAGTTTTCTTGCCAGTATCATAGCTTCGGCTTGCGGATTGGTATCGACAACGCCGACAATTTCTACCAACGCCTCATCGCGCAGCATTTCTAACGCCGCCATGCCGCCGGTACCGCCACCGAGAATAAGTACACGCCTAGGGTCTTCACTGAAATGATTCATTCGCTCTCCGTTATTCGGAAGGGATAGCAAAATTTAGCACGCATTCAATATCCCGTCATTTATTTGATGTAATTCTGTGGTTTTCAAATAGCCGGGATTTTCACGTCGAAGCTTTCCCTCCGGATGATGGGCTTCTAGAGTGCGTGTGTTTTTCACAGGGATAATGCATAGAGACAATTTATAGTGAAACCCACAGAGACAACCACAGGAGATAACGCATGCCGCTGGATGCTGCACAGAAGAAAAAGCTGAAACAGGCTGCCCACCACTTGAAACCGGTGATTCGTATCGGGCAAAAGGGAATGCGTGATTCGCTGGTCGCCGAAACCGAGAATTGCCTGAATCAGCATGAACTGATTAAGGTGCATGTGGCTGGCGAAGATCGGGATGAGCGTGTGGCGCTTGGCGAAGAACTGGTCGCTCGTGTTGGCGCGGAACTGGTGCATCGCATTGGCAAGGTGTTCATTCTCTATCGCAAGAAGAAAGAGGAAACATGATCGGGTCGGAGAAAACCAGCAAACGCGTTGAATCCATTCGTATAATCTTGCAGCAAAAGCTTGCACCGGATCTACTCGAAATTGAGGACCAATCGGCGCAGCACGCCGGGCATGCGGGTGTTCGCGAACGTGGTGGCGGGCATTTTGCGGTGCACATCGTGGCGGAATGTTTTGCCGGAAAATCAAGGGTCGCGCGGCATCGTTTGGTGAACGATGCGCTGGGCGATGCATTCAAGGGTGCGATTCATGCGCTTTCTATCCGTGCCGAAGCTCCGGACGAGGTAATTTAAGGAGGTCATTTTACATTTATAATGCACCAACTCGGCGTTGCAATGTATCGCAATAGCCGTGCTATTACGTGCACATTGCGCCTTGATTTGGCACATTTTTAATGCAAGCTGCTTTACCCAGAATTAATCAGCACCTCCTTAAGGAAGCTCTGCACAACTCATGTTGCGATACTGCACAAAAAAACAAGCAATTTCTGCGTTAAAGACTTGAGCAATAGCAAGGGTATTGCTTGCAACCTTTGCCCTGAACTCGCTCATTTTTCATTGCAACAGCATCGAACCAGCTTTATTCAGCACTTCCTTAACGGCGCTACCGCTTATGCGTGTTCGGCTTCTTTTTCTTTTTTGAAAATCTCGGCATTTTTGCCGATGATTGCAATCAGAATCAGTGAATAAATGAACGTTGAAAGCAGAATAACGCCAATCACCACTGCCTTGAACATATCCAGATGCGGGAAACTGGCTGGAATCATCATCAGCATGACCACCGACAACCCGCCCTTGATACCGGCGAAAGTCAGCACACCCCACCAGCGGAAATTCACATTGGTCATCTTATTCGTTCTATTGGTGATCAAGGCGAATTTAGCCATCATCAAAGCACGAATCACCGTGGTGGCGAGGAACATGACCAAGATTTCTTTTTTGTACTGAATAAGTAAATCAATATCAATAATTTCGGCCATGGCCACAAACAGCATGGTGTTAGCCACCAGCGCCAGCAATTGAATATCCTCCTTGCTGCGCAGATGCCGTTGCTTTTCTTCCAGTGTGATTTCGATTTTACTTAGTACCGCGCCAATCAGGCGACGTGACGGTTTTGCCTGGCCTGATGCAGCTAAAATCGTGTCCTCCGCTTGATTCAGGCGGGAATTCTCGGCATTCACTTCCTTGGTCATCCAGTGATTCAACGTTACGGTGGAAAAAATACAGGCGAGAATGCCGGACAGGTGCAAGTGTGAGTGCGCGCCGAATAGATTAAGCAGCGAATAGAAATGTTCGGCCATCATAAATGCGCCGTAACCGGTGAAAATAAGCACCATCATTTCGGCGATGCGATTCTCCGTGGTTTTCAGCCCCCATAAGCCGAGATAACCGAAGATTAAGCCAAGTGCTGCCGAGCCGAGGACCACAATCATGCTGATCTCGCCAATATAGCCTGCGGTGATTTCACCGCCTTCGAGTGCATACAAGCCGATAAAAACGAACACAATCAGTGCCGTCGCATCGTTGAACAGACTTTCACCTTCGGCGAGAATTTTCAGTTGATGCGGCAATTCGAATTTAGAAAAAATACTAACCACGGAAACCGGATCAGTAGCTAGCACCATGGCAAAAAGAACGATGATGGCGGCGAGACTCAAATTATATTGTGCAAACAACCAGCCGCCGAGAAAAATCGCGGCGATGACGGAAAGTGCAACAGAGACAACCGCTAGATAGAACAGACTCAAGGCATGCTTTTTCAGGTCGCTGACATTGAGTTCCATCGAATCGGAAATCAGCAGGATGGGTAGCAATACCAACACCAGTGAGGCGAATTCGGTAGCATTTTTGGCGATACCGATTTCCGGCAACAGATAATAAAGCGTCAGAGAAAGCGCAATCAACGACAACGGTGACGGAATGCGCAGTTTGTCTTCGATTTGCAACGCCAGATAAAGAATGGCGGCGACGGCCAAAACGGTTTCAATCATGTTTGTCTCCCTTCGTTAGGTTGCAGACGTTTGAGTCGTTGTTCAAATCGCGTTGTTCAAATCGTTTAAGACAAGCAATTCAGAGGCCATTTCCTATAAGGTTATTCAGCAATATGGAGCCACTTGCAAAAGTCGTGAGCGGCAATCTGCTTCCCCACTTCGGCGTATTTCCAGGCTGAATCTTCGAGGCATGGAACCACCATGCTCCTCAATCCAGCCTGAAAATCCACTCAAAGTGGGATTGCATCTTATCCACCCAGACTTTTGCAAGTAGCTCTATGGAAAGGGAATAGCGGAATCAGGTGAAACTCAGTGCCACATAAACGCCGAATGCGAAATATAGCAGTGCATTGAGTACCAGCAAACGCGGGCGCAAACAGCCATAGTGCTGTAACAACCACAACCACAGGCTACCGGTCAGCGCCAACGCAATGGACACACCCGCTGCCGAGTGCAGATCAATATGCCACGGCATAATCAGCATGCCGATGGCCGGAATCATTGTCCCTTGGAAGACCATCGCGCCACTGATATTGCCAAAGGCCAGTGTGTCCTTACGGCGGCGAATCCACAGTACGGAATTCACTTTTTCCGGCAGTTCGGTGGCAACAGGTACAATCAACAGGGAGACAACAAGTGCGGAAACGCCGATTAGGTCGCTGACCTCTTCCGCGCCGCTAACGAACATTCGCGCGCCAAGCACCAGAAATGATATGGCAATGAATATTTGCAGCGTGGCGCTCCAATTGGCGGCGGGAAGGAGTTTCCCTGCATAAAGTGCATTTCCGGCTTCAGTGCCATGCCCTTCTTCGACCAGTGCGTTGCTGGCTTGCACGGTTTTCAGTACGTAAAAAACATAGAGCAGGATCAGCAGACCGGCGATGATCGTATGCGCTCCGTGCCAGTCTGCGGGCAAAAAACCGGCACTAACGGCCAGTGTGAAGCCGGGAAGAAATACATGCAGATCACGTTTCAGACCGCTGGACTCAGGGGAAAGCGGTTCGTGCCAACTGCGTGAGAAACCTGCTGCCAGCGCCATAATACCGATACCCAGCGTAGCCAGCATGAACGGTGCGCCGAGAATCGCACCCATGCCGACGGCATGATTGATTTCCTGCGAAGCACCGCCTGCGAGAATGGCGACGATGGGAACGATGGTTTCCGGCATTGCCGTGCCAATGGCAGCAAACAACGAACCGGTGACACCTTCGGAGACGCCCATGCGCTCGCCGAGAAATTCTAGCGCGTTGGTAAACAGCTCCGCAGCTACAAAAACCACAACCAGCGCGACGAGCAGCATGAACAGGGATTCCAGCATGTGTGCACTCCTTCCGGTAAATTTACCCATCATCCGGCAGCGCAGTGACCATAGCCAGCCGCATCCGAAATGCAAGTCTGTGGCGGCGGCCCCTTATGGAAAAACGTGTGGAAAGATATGCGCCAAGTCGGTGCTGACATTCACAACTTAAAATCGCTAGGCTTTCGCACAACGCACAGACATAAAGGAGATTGATATGGCGCTGGTTGCTTCGATTCATGTAAACCTCGGTTGGAAACTTCCCGACATGCAGTTGAAAACCCCGCAAGGAGAAGACGTAAGTCTGTGCGAGCAAATGGGCGAGAAGGGGCTGCTTGTCGCTTTTACCTGCAACCATTGTCCGTATGCGATTGCTGTCTGGCCGCGCCTGATCAAACACGCGCAAACGCTGCTTGGCATGGGGGTGCATACGATTGCAGTCAATGCCAATATTCACCCCGATTTTCCGGAAGATTCGATGCCTGCCATGCAGGAGAAAATTGCCGAGTGGGGCATTGATTTTCCATATTTGGCCGATGAGTCGCAGAATGTGGCACGCGCTTTCGATGCGCAGTGCACGCCGGATTTATACCTCTTCGATACTTCCGGAAAGCTCTATTACCATGGTCGCATTGACGATTATTGGAAAGACGAAACGAAGGTGACGAATGAAGAGCTGATTCCGGCAGCCGAGGCTCTGGTTGCCGGTCAACCGGCTCCGCAACCGCAACACCCGACCATCGGCTGTTCCATCAAATGGAAGCATGCTTGAAATATAACAAAAGCTATGCGAAAGCGCGGAATGAACCGAGCTTAATTTCTAGGAAAGCTCTGAACAACTCAGGTTTGATGAGAGTGTCGCGCAAAACAGGCAAGTTCAAGGCAAGGATTGCAAGCTGAGTATTGCTATTGCTCAAATCTTTAACGCAGAAATTGCCTGTTTTGCGTGCGCTATCGCAAATCATGAGTTATTCAGAGCTTCCCTAGAGCCACTTGCAAAAGTCTGGGTGGATGAGTTGCAATCCCACTTCGAGTGCGATTTTGAGTTGGAATGAGGTGAATGGTGGTTCCAT
>QILF01000087.1 GCA_003233235.1 Zetaproteobacteria bacterium | reverse complement strand
TATCGGCACTGGCACGCTGAAAAAGCGAGACGGACAGCGGCGTGCAAGTACCTTTGACCTGCTCGTTGACGATAACATGCCAGACATCGCCAACCTTGGCCAATGCGGTTTGTGATTTCTGTTTGCTTGCTTCGCCAAATGGATAAGCGAGGTTATCATGACCAAGGTGCAGGCCACGCAGGATGAGCTTGAAGCTGTCTCCCGCCTTTTCAACACGGGCCAGATCAATCGACGTCCGATATTCACACGACCCGCCGACCATCGGTGTGCAACCGGATAGCACCAGCATGGTGATTAGCAAGGCGGTTGCAGACAGACTGTTTTTCATCGCGGAAACATAATATGCATCAACGGGACTTGCACGCACCATCCGACGCACTGTTTCCCCCTCTTTTCATTCGCGCCCGTTGCCCGCATTATCCGCAATCAGCAAAAATGAGGAGAAACAGCCGGTGAGCGAGCAGTTGAACGAGTATTACCAAGCACAGCAGGTGGAAGACAAATGGCAGCGAATTTGGGCTGATCTGGGTTGCGATCAGGCCAGTGATGCGCCCGATGATGCGCGCCCGGGTTATTACTGTCTGGTCATGTTCCCCTACCCGTCCGGTAATCTGCACATGGGGCACGTGCGCAATTATTGCCTTGGCGATGCTGTGGCGCGCTATAAACGCATGCAGGGATTCAATGTGTTGCATCCGATTGGCTGGGATGCCTTTGGATTACCGGCGGAAAATGCGGCGATTAAACACAAGCGTCCGCCGGCGGAATGGACGTATGCCAATATCAATCAGATGCGCGGCCAATTGAAGCGCCTCGGCTTGTCGTATGATTGGAGCCGCGAAATCGCCACTTGCCACCCCGATTATTACCGCTGGGAACAGTGGATGTTTACCAAGCTGATGGAAAAGGGACTGGCCTATCAAGCTGAGGCGGAAGTGAACTGGTGCGATCCGTGTCATACGGTGCTGGCCAACGAGCAGGTCGTGGAAGGGACATGTTGGCGCTGTGATACGCCGGTCATCAAAAAGAATCTGAAACAGTGGTTTATTCGCATCACCGATTATGCCGAGGAATTGCTGGCCGATTTGGATGGTTTGTCTTGTTCGGATGGCGGCGGTTGGCCGGAAAAAGTGATCGGCATGCAGCGCAACTGGATTGGCAAATCGAAGGGTACTGAGGTGTCGTTCGGGTTGGAGAATTCAGGAGAAACACTGGATATTTTCACTACCCGCCCGGATACCTTGATGGGTGTGACCTATATGGCGGTGGCCGCAGCGCATCCGCTGGCCAAAAAAGCTGCTGAAGGCAATTCCGAGCTGACCGCGTTCCTTGATGAATGCAGTAAAATTTCTACCAAAGAAGCCGATGTCGAAACCATGGAAAAGAAAGGCATGGACACCGGTTTTTATGCGATTCACCCGATTTCCGGCGGAAAAATACCGGTTTGGGTGGCCAATTTCGTATTGATGGGCTACGGCACCGGTGCGGTGATGAGCGTGCCGGCGCATGATCAGCGTGATTTTGAGTTCGCCAAGAAATACGGCCTGAATATCAAGCAGGTGATTGCACCTGTAGACGGCGATTGGGATATTGAGGCGGCAGCATTTACCGAAGCAGGTATTTTGCTGAATTCTGCTAATTTCGATGGTTTATCCTCAAAAGAAGCGAAAAAATCAATCACTGAATACCTAGCGGAGAACGGCAAGGGCAGCGAACGGGTGCAATATCGTTTAAGAGATTGGCTGGTTTCACGGCAACGCTACTGGGGTGCGCCGATTCCGGTGATTCATTGCGACGATTGTGGTGCGGTTCCCGTTCCGGAAAATCAATTGCCAGTGGAATTACCGACTGATTTACAACCGACCGGCGGTGCGTCCCCACTCACCGAATGCGAATCCTTCAAACACGCGGATTGTCCGAAGTGCGGCAAGCCTGCGATTCGCGAACTCGATACCTTCGACACCTTCATGGAATCGTCGTGGTATATGAATCGCTACACCAGCCCACGCAATCAGGATGCGATGGTCGATGCCGCTGCCATCGCCAAATGGGCGCCGGTTGATCAATATATCGGCGGTGTTGAACATGCGGTGCTGCATCTGCTGTATGCACGTTTTTATCACAAACTGATGCGCGATGCAGGTTTGTTTACTTCCGAACAGGGTGGTGACGAACCGTTCAAAAACCTGCTGACGCAGGGCATGGTGCTGAAAGACGGCAGCAAGATGTCCAAATCCAAGGGTAATACGGTTGATCCGAACGCGATTATCGAGCGTTTCGGGGCCGATACGGCGCGTTTGTTCACGCTGTTTGCCGCACCGCCGGAAAAAGAACTGGAATGGAATGATGCGGCAGTGGAAGGCGCACATCGTTTTCTCAAACGTGTGTGGCGCTTGCTGGAAAAACTGGATGGGGAACCTGTGGACCGTGATACGGAGGAAGATGCAGCGGCAGTCAAAGCGCTGCGTTTGGACATCCACGCGACGATTAAAAAAGTCAGCCACGCGTTTGAACACGGTTTTGCTTTTAATGTGGCGATTGCCGCGTTGATGGAACTTTCCAACAGCTTGCAGGCGTTTGAACCGCAAAAAGAAGCTGGGCACGCGGCTTTCCGCGAAGGTTTGCAGGCGCTGGCAGTGATGCTAATCCCGTTTGTACCGCATTTCGCTTGCGAAATCGGCGAGCGCTTAGGTATGAACAACATAGCGGTGCTTAGCGATTGGCCGCAAGTGGACGAAACAGCACTGGTGCAGGATGAAATCACGCTGGTGGTGCAAATTCAGGGAAAAAAACGCGGTGAAATCACCTTACCCAAGGATGCCGGGCAGGATGATGCATTGGCGGCTGCGCAATCGGATGTCAGTATCGCCAAATGGTTGCGAGATATGCAAATCGTCAAAGTGATTCTGGTTCCGGGAAGATTGCTGAATATTGTGGTGCGCCCGCAATGAAACTGCTGATGACGGTAACCGTTATCTGCCTGACGCTGGCGTTGAACGCCTGCGGTTACCGGCTGATGGGTACGGGGCGCGGGATTGTCCCTGCCGATGTGCAAACGGTTCGCGTGATTGGTATTGGCGCAACGACTCCTGTGTTTCTGCGCACATGGAGGAATTATGTTCGCGACCATGCATCGGGTTATAGTGTCATTTCCGATTCGGATCAGAAAGCAGATGCTGAAATGCGCATCGGCAACCTGCACGATAGCCTTGCGCCGATCACCTTTGACGCCAGAGGTATCGCTACAGTTGATCGCATGACACTGACAGGTGAGTTGAATCTATGGCGGGATGGTAAACGTATTTGGCAAAGCGGTTCCATTTCAGCTTATGAAGATGTGGATGTCAGCGGCGGGCCGACGGCTATCGAATCGGCGAAAGCACGTATTCGTTCCGACTTGGAAGCAACGTGGATGCGTCAGGCCTGGCTTAAGCTTTCTTCTGGATTCTAGGAGTCTGTCGGACTTATGAGAAATCTACTGCGCGGCAGGGATAACGGCCAAAAACATCCGGATTTGTCGTTGCATAGTTACCACTATGCGCACCAAAATCATGCTGTTTTTGGCGCGTTCCTCCACCTTCTCGCTACGATTACCCTAAGTCCGACAGACTCCTCGGGCCTGTTAACACCAATTAAATGTCGCTGAAACTACCGCCCGCGAAACTCTTTCCGGTCGCTCATGCCTGCTATTACCTGAGTGGTGACGATCACGACGGGGTGTTTGAAACCGCTGAATCACTGTTGCAGGACGGGGCTGAAGGGGCGATGCTGTTACGTGTTGATATCAGTGAACTGGCGCTGATTCACGAAAATCTTCAACCGGGTTTGTTCGGCGAGGTACGTTGCCATGCGCTGGTACGCAATGCGGGAAGCGCACGACCCAAACAAATCGAACAATTGGAAAAACTGGCTGGCGAACCGCCATCCGGTCTGCGTCTGATTATTTGTGCGGCAGGAATCGAAACAAAAAAAGTGCTGCACAAGCGCTTAACCGCATTGCCGGAGATTGTCTGCTGTGCCGTGCCGCGTATGGGTGAAGCGGCGTTTGGCCGCTGGCTGGCCGAACTGGCCGAAACAGCGAATATCCGGCTTGATGATGAAGCACTGGCACTGCTTGGTGAACAATTGCTCGGCATGCGTATGGCCGCCAGACAGGCCGTGGAGCGCCTGCGTTTGTACGATTCCGGTGCCGGCGTGGCATTGGATGCCGAAGTGGTTGGCGATTTACTTGGCGAACGCAGCCCGCGTGATTTATCGGTACTTTGCACGGCGGTTGGTGAGCGTTCGCCGCAGGCTGTGAGTTTGTTGCGCGGGCTTTTGCGCGAGCAGCAGGTGGCCGAGGTGCAGGTGCTCAGTTGGCTTTCCACCCGGCTTCAACAATTGCTGATGTTTGCGTGGTTTGAGAAAAGTGATGGCCGCAATGCAGGCAATAAGGCCGGTGTATTCGGTGCAGCACGCTACGAAGTCCCAAAACAGGTCAAAAACTGGCAACCCCAGCAGTTGATGCATGCCATGCAGCGCATGGTGGAAGTGGAAATGCTGCTCAAGGGTGCGAGTACGGAAGCGAAACCCGTGGTGCTTGAGCGTTTTGTCGCTGAATTGGTTGCAGGATAGACGGGTAGTGTTCAGCGGCGACGATTGGCTCACCTTCGAGCAGCGGCATGTGTGGCATCCTTACGCTTCGATGCAAAATCCGCCGCCGATGCTGGCGGTAGCGCGTGCCGACGGCGTGCGTTTATACCTTGAAGACGACACAGCGCTGATTGACGGTATGTCTTCCTGGTGGTGCGCGATTCACGGTTATAATGTGCCTGAATTAAACGCGGCAGTAATAGAACAGACACAAAAAATGGCGCATGTGATGTTCGGTGGTTTAACGCACCGTCCGGCGGCAGAACTGGCGGCGGCTTTGCTGGAAATCGTGCCGAAAGGCCTGAAATATGTGTTTTTTGCCGATTCTGGGTCAGTTTCGGTGGAAACAGCGATAAAAATGGCACTACAATACTGGCAGGCACAGGGAAAACGCAAAAAGACACGGTTTTTGACCATTCGCCACGGTTATCATGGTGATACCTTCGGTGCGATGGGGGTTTGCGATCCGGTTTCCGGTATGCATCAGTTATTTTCCGCCATGCTTCCACAACACATCTTCGCCGATGCACCACCAAATGGTACGGATGCTGATTGGGATGATGCGCAGATTAGCGATTTCAGCGACAAAATTTCCCGCCATCATGCACAACTGGCCGCAGTGATTCTCGAACCGGTGGTGCAGGGTGCAGGCGGCATGCGCATGTATGCGCCGGAATTTCTGCGTCGTGTCCGCAAGCTGTGTGATGCGTTTGACGTGCTGCTTATTGTCGATGAAATCGCTACCGGTTTCGGGCGTACCGGAAAGCTGTTTGCCTGCGAACACGCCGGTATTTCTCCGGATATTATGTGTGTCGGCAAAGCGCTGACCGGCGGTTATATGACATTGGCCGCAGTGCTGAGCAATGCCAAGATCTGTGCCGGAATTCACCAAAACGATTCGATTCTGATGCACGGCCCGACCTTCATGGCCAATCCGCTGGCCTGCGCCGTGGCCGTGGCCAGTTTGCGGCTGCTGCTTGATTCCCCGTGGCAGCAGCGGGTGGATGCAATCAAAAAACAACTCAAATTCGAACTTGAGCCGTGCCGCGATTTGCCGCAGGTCGCCGATGTGCGGGTGATCGGCGCGATTGGCGTAATCGAAATGAAAAACCCCGTTGATATGGCGCGCATTCAGCCGCTGTTTGTCGAGAAAGAGGTGTGGATTCGCCCCTTCGGCAAGCTGATTTACATCATGCCGCCGTACATTATTTCCCCGGATGATTTGTCCCATTTGACCCGCGCCATGTGCGAAGTGGCTGCGATTTAAGGATAGAGGAAATCAGCAGGGGAGGTTTCAAATGAGGAACTGCTCTCTGTTTTCTTAAGCTTGTCATGGCGGCGACAGTTGCTAGTTTCCGCTTAGTGAATCAAACACTCGGGAGGCAAGGATGAGCGACAACGACCAACACCGATTGGAAGTCCTTCTCGAAGACATCAACGGAAAATTCAATCTTGTTCTGGAAGGCCATGAGGCGTTGAGAAAGGACATTCAGGATACACACCAGCAACTGAATGAGAAGATCGACATCAATACATCCCTGATTAGAACCGTTCACGACAGCCTTAAGACCGAGATTCAGAATGTCGGTGAAAAGGTGGGTGGTCATGAATCCCGCATGCAACAATTGGAACGCCGCGCAGCGTAAGTTGACAGAGGAAAACCAGCGGAGGATTGCAGTCTCCTCGAAGCAGCTTTATTTAGCACTTTCCTAAAGACGCATCATTAACTGCCGATAAGCTGCTTATGGAAGCAAATACTGCCTGTAAAACGAAGCCATCCGATCAAACAATGCCGCACAAGGTAGAGCAGCGCCAGCACGCACGCCAATTATCACAGATAGAGGTTGAATTTTCATCCGCTGATTGCCAACCACTGCATACTTTAGCCGAAAATATCAGCCTTGGTGGCGCATGGCTAACATTGTCGCTGAAACAACCCGACATCGGCGCAGTGGGCAAGCTGCATGCGAAAATTAATGACTTGAACCTCTATATGATGGCCAAAGTGGTGCGGAAAAACAGTATTGGCGTTGGCGTAACATTCATTGACATGGGTTTTGAAACCTATGATAGACTGAGGAAAATAATGCAGCACATTGATAATCAGTCAGAATAATAAAACCGTGACACCGGGGTAGTCGGCTCCTGTTGTGCTCCTGAAAAAAAGCGCTATGGCCGGATAACCTGCAATCGAATGGCCTCGTGGGTTGCCTCGGAGCGCGAATGCACACCCATTTTCTTATAAATTCGTTTGGTATATGTTTGCACCGTGCCAATACAGCAACCCATCATTCGTGCTGTTTCTTTATACGAATGACCATGTTGAAACATCTGTAAAACCATCCGTTCGCGGCGAGTTAAACTGCCTGCACCCATAGCATAACTGGCGCGCTTCCCCTCTTCTGCCTCCGGAGAAACATATTGACGGACAGCAGCCAGCAGCTCATCTGAATTGACCGGTTTCAGAAAATAATCATCAACACGCAATCGAATCGCAGCGACTGCTGTTTGGGCGCTCTGATCCGAGGTGATAATCATGACCGGACAATCCGGTTGGGCTTCGCGGATACGACAGACAAGGCTATAACCGTCGTCATCTTCTTCCGGATACGTCAAATCAATCACCGCAAGTGAAAAAACATGCTGGCGCAAAGCGCGAATGGCAGAAATAGGGCCGGTTGCATGGACGGGAATAAAACCGTCTTTCTGCAACAACAAAGCCAGATAGTTCCGCGTAACGATATCATCGTCCACGATCAAAATACGCTTGTCGTCAATATATCCGTTGCAGATATTCGAGTTCATGCGTTCCATCGCCATCCCTCTCCTCCCATATACAAAGCAGGCTAGTTATCCATGCGAAAGTAAATAAGACTTGAGAAACCACATCAGCAGCCATCCCAAGACCATCCCGACAATAAACCTAGTGGTACTTCATGCCCGCCGTCAAGCCTAACTGCTAAAGAAAACGAACATTCCCACCCAAACAAAACAGCCAGAAAACCTTCCGGAAACACGTGCCGTGTGTTCAATCAGGACGAAGAAAAACTCACATTCACATCCACAAGTCCGTTGCGCTGTCCCACGGCAGTGAGTTTGACCCGGCTACCAGTCACACCCTGCCCGGCCATTTGTACAAAAAAATTCACAACATCGGCATACCTTGCTTTGCGCAACTGCACCAGAACGCGCTGATTACCGGTTCCCGGCATCGGTTTAATGCGGGTAATGAAACGACGCACCTTGGTTGCCCGCGCCTGCTGCTCGACGATGCTCAGCAAATCACCATGCGCTACCGTAGCCCCGCCATTTTTTTCTGCGCGCGCCGCCAACTGCTGCGCTTCGGCAAGTTGCGCTGTAAATTCAGGCATGCCTGCCTCAAGACTCTGTATACGGTCGCGTAGCGGCAGCCAGAAACCAAACACCATGATAATCAGCGGCAACAGAATCGCCGCGACCAGCGCAATCCGCTGCTCACGCGGTTGCAGTAATGCGTAGCGATCGCGCACCTCTACCTGCACCCGGGCAACAAGCGGGTTGTCCAACAAAGCCTGAGCCCCGCGCATCAGGACCAGCGCAGGCGAATCCGCACCTGTTTCCCGTTCAAATCAGTGTCCACCAGCTCGACTTTTCGTTGTAGAATCGCCGACAGCGCATCACGTACGCGGTTAGCCACCGCAAAATCAGCCACCGTGCCGCTGAGCAGCATTTCTTTGCCTGAATATTGAATACGCTGCACCAACAAACCCGATTCCTTACTTTGGAGCTGGCTGATTGCCTGCAACTGCTTGAGGAAAAACCATGCATCACCGTTTGCACCGCCACCTGCGGCCTGTTTCAACTGCAACATCGGGTCCAGCATCGCCACACCCGGCAAGGCCTGATGAAATGTATCCTCAATACCCTGCCGCAAAACCTGCTGCTGGCCTGCGAGTTGCTGCACACGATAAACATCGTGACCCATAATCAGCAATGCCAAAAAAGCCCCTAACGCGGCAGCCCGTTTCCAAGGTGTCACGCTCTTCTTCCAGTCCGACTGTAACGCCCATCGGCCATGACGGAAATTGAATGGCAGATCAGTGTGCACGCTGGAAAATGCCGCCGCATTGGCGGCATGTCGCGAGAGAAGTTCATCCTGTATTTCTACATCCCATGCATCGCCAATATCCTGCGCCAGCCCGGAAAAGACCTCCGAAAAACCCACATCAAGATGACCGGAAACCGGCATCAAAGCAGCATCAAAACCCATCGCCTGCAACGAGCGTAGCGCATTATCCGCCATGGCCTTTTTATCGTTTTTTGTATGCGAATTATGCAAATTCAAACGCCGCATGCCGCGCCAGACGCCCTCTTCCATAAAACCCAGCATCAAACCGCTGCTATCAGCATCAAGTACCGCACACGTCACCGTTTCAGGAGCCAGACAAGCCTGCAAACGTAACGAAATATCCGGATATATCCGGCCACAATTGCGACTGATTGTGGCATCGGAAAGCTGCTCTTTCAGAATCTGCGGCAACGCCAGCATCAACCCGCGCACACCTTCTTTGGCACGCGCCGTCTGCCAGCACAGCCACCAGTCATCCGGTGTCACGCCTGCCTGATCGTCCAGTTCCTGCCCCAACACTGCGCCATCCACAAAACGCGGATGCTCCACAGGCAGTGAAAAAGACCGTTGCAACAAAATCTCAACCGGCAGTAAAAGTATTGAGGCATGTGCCTTCACGCCGCTCATATCAAGAGCCGACCAATGATTCGGAACATTATCCTGACGGGTCGCAATCTGCTCCTGTGCGGTTTCTTCCTGTGCGGTTTCTTCTTGTGCGGTTTCTTCTTGTGCGGTTTCTTCTTGTGCGATTCCTTCTTGTGCGGTCTCATCCGCACCGTCACTTACTGCGGGCGACTCTTTATCGACAATAGATTCAATAACCGCCTGCCGCACACCTGTTTCATCCCATAGTTCGAGTGATTCCCCATCCCAACTTGCCAACATCACAAACCCGCCACCTTGCGTCTGGACAGCACCTGAAGTTTATCGCCCTGCCGCGCCACAAGCATGCGTTCGGTCCAGCGGGCGCGATCAAAACGCGCCTCGACACGAATCACAAACGCATCACTCTGCGTCACCAGCCAAGACGGTTTTATTTTCGCCGCCCACAGATTGATACCACCCGATGTCAGTTCGGAGACACTCTTATAGGCTGCGCTTTTGCGCTTTTGAATCATCGCGTCCACATCTCCCTGCGGGATATTTTCGGCCAAGCTTAGCAGCACCTCCGCCGGGGCGGTATTGATATTCACGCCGCTAATTCCCTTGCTTGGGCGCACTATCACCACTTTGGTGAGCTTCTTTAAAACCTCACGGTCAAATCCATATACGAGCAGCAATTCATTTAGCGAATCAAGCGGCGCATTCTTGATTGTATATGCTTTACCTGCATATGCACTAGATTCAGCCCCTCCTGAACCGTAAGGAATTTTATCGCTATCCATCCAATCGACCAGTGCATCAACCAATTGCGTGTCCAATTCCAAACGGCCAAACAAGCGTTTGACCACAGCCACCGTATCCGAATTAGCCTTACCTTCGGCATCAATCAAATCATTGAGATTGATGTAACGGTTCGCATCTTCAATTTTACCGGCAATGATGCCATCATCAACCGGAAAGGGGGGCCAATCCAGCGCCCACTCCTCATCCAGCGAATCCACCGCAGTATCGTCAGCGGCCAGCGTGCGCAACGCCAGCGCCTGACCGGATTCCACCGCTAACCATGTTTCACTGGCCAATTGCATATTTTCCGCACGACGTAGTGAAATCCAATCCTCATCCGCGCTTTGCACCGCCCACACCGCCACCAGTGCCACCAGCGCCAACACCATCACCAGCGCGATACCCCGCTCTTTTTCGCTGGTAGAACGTATCATTGCGGCGTAGCTCCGCTAAGGAAGCTCTGAAGAGCCACTTGCAAAAGTCGTGAGCGACGATTTGCTTCCCCACTCCGGCGCGATTTTGAGTTGTAATTTCGGCAAATGGAACCACCATTCACCTCATTCCAACTCAAAATCGCACTCGAAGTGGG
>QILF01000002.1 GCA_003233235.1 Zetaproteobacteria bacterium | reverse complement strand
TCACCTCATTCCAACTCAAAATCGCACTCGAAGTGGGATTGCAACTCATCCACCCAGACTTTTGCAAGTGGCTCTCGTGACTAAAAAACAAATTCGCGGTTTTCTTCAAGCCCTTCCATATTCTGCAGCAGGGTTTCAATTAGTTCGTTGCGTTCCAGCAGAGCGTTGCTCTTGCGACGCACACAAACCAGCTTAACAACCGGATTTGTACCGACGAAAGCGATTAGTTTGCCGTTCTCGTTGAGTAAATTAAGCAGCGATTGCGGAATCTCATCAAGTGCTGCGCCAATCACAATAGCATCAAACGAACCAAGCGAAGTCTGCACGTTTTCATCCATGCCGTTTGCGCAGCGGATACTGGCATTGGTGATACCATGTGCATCGAGATTCTGCTTGGCTACATCGGCCAGCTCCTGATGCAATTCGATGGAAACCACTTCGCTGGCATGCATGGCCAGCATGGCGGTGAGAAAACCTGTACCTGTACCAATCTCAAGGACGCGTTCTGTACCATTCAAATCTAATTCCTGCATGATACGCCCTTCCTGTAGCGGGCTGAGCATCTCCTGATTGCAGGGCAGAGGCACGCGTCCTTCCATATAGGCCAGGCTTTTAACGTCTTCGCCAAGAAACTCTTCGCGCGGCATGTTTTCCAGCATTTCCAGCAGCGCCGGATCAAGAATTTTACAGCAGCGAATCTGGCTTTCCACCATGTTGTGACGGGCGGTTTCAAAATCGGTTGTGGTCATCAGCAAGCACCTCCTGAAATCGCCGTTAGGATGCAACAGCGCGCTTGAATTGACAAGGTGTCGTGTGTTTTTTGCCAGTAACACCATACGCCCGCATCACTAGCGCACTCGAAGTGGGATTGCAACTCATCCACCCAGACTTTTGCAAGTGGCTCTAATGAAGGCAAAGAGGTGTTGCTGCGTTTTGGAGGCGGATAGAGTCAGTTGATGAAATAAGGATGCCGAGTAGGGCGTTTATCGCTAGTCTTGCCTCAATCGGAGGCGATAACGTGAAACAATGGATGATGATTGCAGGGATTTGCTGTGTGCTGATGGTCAGCGGTTGTATGACCGAGGCGAATCAACAGGGCGAGGCGAATCAGATTGTGAAAACCATGCATCTTGCGATGCAAACGGGGGATTGGGATGCTGCACTGGCTCTTTACGGAAAAGATTTTTTTACCGGGCACGATAAATCGGCGTGGCGCGACAAGCTTGCATCAATGCCGACGCGTTTTGGGAAACTGCTTGAGATAAAAGAAAGTTTTATGCAAAAAGACCCGCGTTATAGCGGTGAGTTTTATATTTACGGCTTTAGATTGATCTTCGAGCGCGGCGTGTTAAACGAGACTATAACCGTTTTCCAGAGCCTGGAACGTGTGAAAATGACGATCACCGGCCATTTGTTTAAATTTAAAAATCAGGTGTTGTGATGACGAATCGATTTATTATTACATTGTTGTTGATGCTTGCACTTGCCGGTTGTATGGCCGTCGAGGATCCGCTGGACCAGAATCTGGTAGCATCGTTGCAAGGCAAGTGGATTGAGTCGAACGGCGGGCAGGCGAGATTTAGTATTTACGCTGACGGGCAGGTGAAGCTGACGATGCCTGACGAAAAGCAGCCACTGCGTGTGCTTAGTTTGCTGGAAAACATCAAAAATCATGGCGTAGGTTTCTCGGTAGGCGACCGTTGGGGCGGACC
This sequence comes from Zetaproteobacteria bacterium, assembly GCA_003233235.1. Taxonomy (GTDB): domain Bacteria; phylum Pseudomonadota; class Zetaproteobacteria; order Mariprofundales; family Mariprofundaceae; genus UBA1543. The sequence goes on along the minus strand of QILF01000002.1, from coordinate 9,217 downwards.
GGTCTACGTGATTCCAGAAACAGGCAACAACAGTTTGCAATTGAAATTCCCGCCCGAAGATCCACGTAAAGACGATGGCCGGGTTATACATTTCTCGCGCGCCAAGTAGCGCGCTATTACAGTTGGCGATTGGTTCGCGAAACCGGGTTCTGCAAAGCCAGCCTGTGAAGGCATACTGGCTTAACCAGTGTTTTTATCAGCTTGCCCGCTGTCGCTCGATGTTACCGCCTGCAATTGCAGCGGGTCTGAACATTCAGGACAATCATGCCACTGCGGTAATTCGGCGTCTTTTTCGAGTGAAATCGTGATTTGATTATGGCAGGCAGGGCAGCAACCACGGGCATCTTCACCTTCCGCGTCAGTTTTCCAGCGTCTGGACGCAACAATGATGCCGCCGATGAAAAAACCGGGAACAAGCAAAAAATGTGCGATGGGAATGAGCACGCAGACAGCGGCAATAAGCCAGAATTTAAGCAGTGCTTTGATGGCGCGGGTTTTTTGTTCAGGCACAGAGAATGCTGTGATATGCATTTCTGCGGTTTCTGTATTGCCCGAAGCCTGACTTTTAAACTGAATGCTGCGTGTGATTTTTTCCGGCATAATAAATATCTCCTGCAATTCTCTTATCTGGATTGACGGACTGTTTTATTTATCATTTTTGTGATGCCTCGCTGGAAACCATCACCAGCGGACGATTGCGACCCGTCAGCAGAACGGGCAACGAAATAGCGGGCAGGCTTTCGAGCGCATTTTCCGGACAGATGGCAATACAACGTTCACATCCTACGCAAGCCTCTGGCTGAAATTCAAGGATGTTGTTGTTGCCGAATTCTCTGAGACCAAGTGCCTGCGTCGGGCATTGTTCAACACATTCACCGCAGGCCGTACAACTGGCATCGGCCTGAATCGCGCCCAGCGGCAGGCTTGGCATAAGCGGAACGGGCGTAAAATTTGCTTGCAAACGGGGCAGGGCGCGTAAAAAAAGACGAAGGCGGATGGGAAGCGAGGAGGAACTGGTTTCTCCTTCATCATGCATGTCCTGCTGAATCGCCTGACTGGCGGCATGCCCGACTTGTGCAGCTGCCACGGCTGCGCCTTGAGCGAGAGAAGGGATTAAATTGCGAAAAAAAGCGCGGCGTTCTGGCTCCGGTTGTGGCTTTTCCTCCACAACGGATTTTTCTTCTTTGTTTATGACAAGCTGAACACCCAAGGCGGCATTCAAGGTGGTGTAATCTTTTTCAGTTTTCTGCAATATTTCCGCACCGTGACGGACAGGGCATGTTTCGCACTGGTGCAAGCCTTCTAAATTTAGCGTACGTACACCTTCGGCAGCCATGCAAGCCAGCAACATAGGATCCCAGATGGCATGGCAGGCTACTTTCAGTCCGTTTTGAGCATCGGAAACCGCATGACATGCGGCATTTATTTCAGTTTTTCCCTGCATGACCATGTTGCGCGCTTCGTTCAATAGCGCAACAGGCCGCGAGGTTTCATGACCGATAGCATCGACAGGACAGACGCTGACGCAGGCAGTGCAAGCGGTGCAGGCCGATGCATCCAGTTGCGGGATGCTTTCCGCGTTAAGTTTTATCGCATTGGCAGGGCAAATCCGAGTGCAACGTTTGCATGCCATGGATATATTCTCGCCGGGATTATTTAAACAACTTTCCTGATTGATGTGTACCACAGATACCATGCGGCAAGGATGCCATGTCATGCTATGTTATGTCATCAAAACGAATGAGAGAAAGGCTTGCTGACAGTAAAAACCCATGCAAAAAACATCACTTAATACTTGAGGGAAATACTCAGTTGTTTAGGTTTGTTTTAAGAATATTATGCCGACCGGCAACGACGTGGTCGATGCTTATTGACTGATACAGGCTGTAATTAAAAGTCCAAAACCAGATGTAAACCCACCACGTTTTGCTGCAAAGCCGGTTGATGTTCATTGTCTTGCAATGGCATGGACCTATAGGGGTTGAAATGTCTGAGCGAGTGTACGGATTTAATGGTGTATCCCCGAGCTTAGGAAAAAAAGGACGCAGGCGTTATGCTATGGTTGTGGACCTGCGCCGTTGTACTGGCTGCAACGCGTGTACTTCAAGCTGCAAAACCAGTTATGACGTTCCATTGGGCGATTGGCGTATCTGGACAATGGAAGCGGAAACCGGTGAATATCCTAACACCAAACGTCAAGTTCTGCCGCGATTATGTAACCAGTGTGACCAACCTTCATGTATTCGTAATTGCCCGACCAAAGCAACATTCCGTCATCCGGATGGCTTTGTATTGCAGCGTTACAATCGCTGCATCGGTTGCCGCACCTGTATGGTGGCCTGTCCTTATAACGCGCGTCACTTACTGACACCACATCGGCGTGATAAACGGAACCCGCGCGATGTTGCTGATAAATGTGACTTCTGCATCGTCCGCGTTACCCGTGGTCTGGCTCCATTGTGCGTGACTTCATGCACCGGCGGTGCCATGGTTTTTGGTGATCGCAACGATCCGGACAGCGAAATTTCAAAACTGATTCGCAACAACAAAACCTTCACCCTGCGACCTGAGATGGGGAATGAGCCTCAGGTGCATTATATTGGTCTGGATGGTCCCATCGCTGATCCTGAATTCGCGTTTCATCAACGCGCTGAACAGGTTCACCGACGTGAGAACACTTTCAAACGGGATAACGAACTGGGCGGAGAACTGGGCGGAGATATTATCGACACTGAAATGGATTTCTGGGGCCTGATGAGGCACATCGGGCGAAACTTTAAAACATTCTTCAGCGCTGCACCGAACAAATTCTTCCGGGGGCCGTACTAATGGGAGGTCAAATTCTTGCCAATGCGTATCACCACGAATACTGGGGCTTTCCGATTGCGCTGTATTTCTGGCTGGTAGGTGGCTCTGCCGGTTCGTTTGTTATCAGTTCACTGGGCTGGGTATTCGGGGTGAAAAAATACAAACCTGTCGCATTTTTTGCATCCAATTTTGCGACAGGCTTGTTGATGATTGTGCCGATTCTATTGATTATTGATCTCGGTAAACCTTGGCGCTTTTTCCACTTGCTGATGATTCCCAGTTTCAGTCATTGGTCTGCGCCAATGGTTTGGGGCGCATGGTTTATTCTGACATATCCGGTTGGAATGATGATTTACAGCTATTTCGTTTACCAGAAAAACCAGAAAATGGCGCGTATTTTCGGGTTGCTGGCTGTGGTGCTGGCTATCTGTACGCATTGGTATACAGGCGTGGTCATGCAGCTCAATCCTTCACGTATCCCCAACCATGATTCTGCTGCCCCGATATTGTTTCTGACCGGTGCTTATGTGTCGGGTATCGGGTTGCTGGTCTTCTGCATGTGGTTACGAAATAAATTCGCCAAACGTGAAATTGTGCCGGAATCTTTATTGATTGATATGTCGCGTTTGATGCTTTACGGCATCGTTTTTGACATGTTCCTGCTGTTTAATGATTTTCTGCAAGCAACGTACGGAACGGGTGAAGATCACACCATGCTTTATGATGTGTTGCTTGGCGTATTTCGCTGGCCGTATCTGTACCTTGAGCTGGTCTGGGGGCTTATCATGCCGCTGATTATCCTCGTTATACCTAAATTTAGTCGCAATATTTACTGGGTCGTGCTGGCTTCGTTTATGTGTGCCACAGGTGTTTACGGCATGCGCATTTGGTGGGTTATGGGAACAACCTATTACCAGGGTCATTTCTAGGAGACGTATGATATGACAGAAAGATGGAAACTTAATCGTCGGCAATTTCTCAAAGGAAGTGCCGCTTCGGTAGCGGTTGTCGGGTTGGCTAAAAATGCCGATGCCATGGAAATAGCTCTGGGCAATGATTCATACAATTACATCAAACGTGGTGAGCATAGACGGCGGGTTTTTTCATGTTCGCCGATGACGCCGCATGATAATCCGGTAGAAGTCTGGGTAGATCCGGATCTGATGGCACCAGCCAATCCGCTGACCGGCAAGACAGGCGATCATGTTTCCGAGATTTCCGGTGTCACGGAATCCGTACGCAGTCGGGGGCGAATCAGCGCCGCCGAAGCTGCGGCATGGCTACAACTTGAAGATGGCGATCGTTTGCTCAAGCCGCTAAAACGCGTTGGCCCCAGAGGTTCCGGAAAATGGCAGGAAATCAGCTGGCAACAAGCCTTGAAAGAAATAGCGGCTACAATTCAAAGGAGCGAACCTGAAACCATTGCCTTGCTTCACGGCAGGGATACCAGCGCCGGTGCGTGGCAACGATTTCTGCATACGTTGGGTTCTCAAACCGTTGTTGATATGGATGGTTCAGGCAATCGGACCAAAGCATGGCATACGGCTTGGGGGCAGAAAGCATCCATTCCCGACCTTGCCCACACACATTACATCCTCAATTTCGGCACCAATTTTCTGGTTACCCACCCTTATTATGCGGCAGAAGCCATGGACGGGCGGGTTTTTAACCGCGCGAAAATCGTATCCTTTGATCCGCGATGTTCAAAAACCGCCGGACTTTCTGATGAATGGGTTCCGGTCAAACCGGGCTCGGATGGCGTTGTGGCACTGGCTATGGTGCGCTATTTGCTGGAACAAGGGTTAGCGGATACACGTGCAATTAAAACATACAGTGATTTGACGGTTGAAATGCTCCGCCGCGAGGTCACCAAATACACTTGGGAGTATGCTGAAGAGATGTGCGGAGTGCCTTGGCGTAATCTGCGGCGGATTGCCCGTAAATTTGCCGAGAGTGGTCGCGGCTGTATCGTAACCGGAGCGGGTACAAATGGTCATGCCAATGGTTTTGACACAGAACGCGCGCTGATGCTGTTATCTCTGGTGACCGGCAATATCGAACAGAAGGGAGGTAATTGTCTGCCTCGCACCATTGAACTGGCTGATATTGGCGCATCGCCGGGGTTACCTGCGATCAACAATCCGGTTCAGAGTTCACAAAGGTTTCCGATTGATGCAGGCAAACAATACAAAATTAACGTGTTATTTGCCTATAATACCAATCCACGTTTTGATGCGCCGGGTTCCGCGTTGTGGGGAAAGGCTTTGGCCGATGAATCGCGGATTGGCTTGTTTGTCGCTATCGGCACGTTCAAAAACGAAACTGCGGAACTGGCTGATATTATTTTGCCGGAAGCGCATTGGCTGGAACGCAATGAACCGGTGCAAAGTCAGGTCTGCCTGCTGCCTTGGGTCGGTTTGCGGCAGCGAACAGTAAATCCACCGGGGCAGGTACGTGAACTACGTGAAATCTTACGCGACATCGTGCTTGCGCTTGGCGACGCTGAAAAAGCGAAGTACTGGCAATTTCGACAGACAAAAGAATGGCTCGCCCGGCAATTGGGTGGAATTCCGGGGCTGAAGAAAGATGGCGGCTGGGAATTAATGGCCAAACACAGTGGTGTCTGGCCTATTTATGGTTATCTGCATCCGGAAATGCGTCGTATCGTCGATGAATCCGGTGAAGAGGTCATCCCGGTTTACGGCAAATCGACTAAACTCAGCTTTGTCAGCTTTCCACATTGGAAACCCGCCAGCGATTCAACCGTAAGCGATCACGAAATGACGCTGCTTGTGCATGCATCCGACTATATTAGCGATGATAGCGCGGCCAACAATAAAGTGATCATGGAAGCTACGTTATCCAACTGGTTGCATATCAATAAGGCAACAGCACAGCAGTTGGGGATTGAGGATGGTGAACTGGTGCGCGTATCTTCACGTGTAGGGTATTTGGTGACCCGTGCTTTTCTAACTCAGACCATTCGTCCGGATGTGCTTGCTATGCATCGCGACGGCGGTCATTGGAGTATCGGCGGCATTGCCAATGGCAAGGCCGGACCCAAACATGAATCGCCTGAAATTTCCACCGATCAGGACATCAACCACAATCTGTGGTGGGCGGACATGGGCGTACATCCGATGGATATCATCGAACCTGTATTCGATGCAAAAGGTGGGAGTGGTGCTCTGGCGACAGCTGTGAAGTTGGGAAAAGCCGCAAAGGGCGATGAATATGGCATGGTGAACGTCGATGTCGGAAAATTACTAAGTATTGCAGAACAAGGAACGCGCCGTGGCTAATAAACGAAAATTCATCATACCGGGAGCGATGTTGGTTGCCGGTATTCTCCTGATCCTGTTAGCCGGGAAAATTGGCGTCGTTCATGTGCCGGGCGTGCATTCCGTATTTCAGCAGGCTGGCACTTGCAGTACATGCCACGAAACATGGTATGACGAGAGCAGCTATGCGTTTAATCCGAAAGGTAACAAAAAAAAACCGTTTGGTGTTACTATCGGCTGTGCCGAATGTCATCCTGTGCAGTATGAAGAATACAAACTCTCGGCGATGGGCAGCAGCAAGAATCCACTTAGGCCCGGCTGTATCAATTGCCATGACAATCCGCACTCGGTATTGCGTTGGTTCAAACATATGTATCTGGCGGATCAGGGCTGGAAAGATGTCCAAATCGCCCTTCGTGATCGCGATTTTTACGATCATGTGCTGACACCACGTCTGACCAAGAAGGAACGTGCCCGATTCATCAAAACAGACAGTCGCACTTGTCGTGAATGTCATACCAGAAAAGACCATCAGAAGTATTTTAAGGGATCGATAGGCTTATTTAAGGCTGATATTCCACCACATCAACAAATGAAGAAAGAAGGACTGACCTGCGTGCAGTGTCACAAAAATTTGACGCATAATTTGTCCGTACCGGCGACGTGGGGTGCTAAGCCGACCAAAGCCGAACAAGGCATCATCGCGGCAGGTAAATCAAAATCAGAAAGTTGTGCGGGCTGTCACGGTGCAGATGGCAATAGTGAAATGGGCATGTTCCCGTCGCTGGCAGGTCTGGATGCGAACTATCTGTATTTGCAATTGCATTTGTTTAAAGATGGCAAGCGTAAGAATGAAACGATGGCAGGCATGGTGGAAGATTTATCCGAACAGGACATGGCAGATTTATCTGCCTACTTCAGCAAGCAGAAGCGGAAACCGGCGGTGAGTATTCCGCATGTGCTTGGTTTGCAGCAGCGCGCCAATCTGGAGAAGGGTGAGACGCTGTTTCGTGCGAAATGTGCTCGCTGTCATGGTTTGACAGGTAAAGGTCAGGGTGTTTTCCCTGCATTGGCAGGGCAATATCCTGATTATATTCTATCCCAGATCCAAGCGTTTACATCTGGAGGCCGCAGCAGTCATTCGGTCATGCGCGATGTGGTCAAAGGGCTTACTGCCGACGATCTGGACTTGATTGCCCAATACATCGGCGGCGTAAAATGAACGCGAAAATCATCCCGATTATGGCACAGGGGGAGGATAGGGACAAACCTCCGCAGGGTTATGCACATCGCCAGCTTCGTTTGTATCAGGTATTTGTGCATGTCGAGGGGGTTCAGGTTCCTATCCGCCATCCGCTGGTCAATGTTATCCCGTGGCGCTGGCGACCTACCCGGCATTTTGGATTTTATACCGTGCTGATGCTGGCTGCGGAGGAAGGTACAAAGCCACCAATGTTGCTATCCATAGCTCAGGAAGTTCTGGCCGATGCTTTTGCCCAGATGAGTAAAACATTGCCGGAAGACTGGGCGATGAGAATGGAACAGTGGCGGGAGCTAGGCGTTGCTCCGCCGATGTTTCAGCAACCCGGCTGTGTAGAAGATGGCTGGGGCGCTGCCTGGTATGAGTTGGGCAACGAAAAAGACAAGGGTCAGCGTTATCGTCTAGTCAAAAAACGACTTTGGAAAGGTCATCGTGCCAAGCCGCGCCGCATGATTGTGACGGATGCGGAGCAAAGCGCCGGTTCTCTATGATTGAGACGGTGTTTTTTTATAAAACCACATTTGATACAAACTAAACAAAATTTGAGCACTGAACGACAGTCCCATCAATGCACCTGCAGCAATGACCACATAGGCGAATCCGGGAATAATTTTGGCGAAATACCAGGATGCAATATCGCCAATCAGGAAAAGAAACGGAATGGCTACCATGACGCGTTTTAACCATCGGGGCATCTCGCACAAAATGAAAATGCGCCCGACAAAGAATAGAATGAAGGCAATGCCAAACAGATGAATATGGGATACACGAACAAGCGCAGGAATGGTCGCGCCGGTATCCGTACCGGTTAACTTGAGAACCTCTTCATAACTGGTCAGGTGCGGGATGCTCATGCCACTTTCAGCGGAATGACACATAATACAATTGTTATCAAGAATAGGTTTGATTTTAGCTTGAAATTCATCTTTTGTTGTGCCGTTTGCAAGCCAATTGAGAATATCAGTTTTGGCTGCCGCGTTAGGAAGGTTTGATTCCATGGGACCATTGATGGCAGCCCCCAGACGCGTCTGATTATGGCTACCGTAGTAAGCAAGCTTTACATCTGCAACGGACAAACCGGGTTTTCCATCGCGTCCTTCATGGGTGTAATACAGGTTCAGAAGCGCAAACATATAAGCAATGCCAATGGTAACCAGAAAGGCTGTGTTAAGAATTTTTTCGCTGACGGACACATCAGAAAAACGACTGTATTTTTGCATGGCAATGCATCTCCTACAACATGATGGCGGGCAGACTAGGAACACATCGTGCTAGCGTCAACTGGATAGAGGATACCTAAAACTGACAGTAAGTAAATTTTATAACAGCATTGAAACTTTACCATGGGATGCGAAATGGGTACGTGAAAAAGGGGAAAATATGTATCTTCCGGCGCAAAAATAACTACTTTTATTTGTATGTAGAGAGGGTTATTATAAGCGTGCAAATGAAGGTGACAAAAAGGAGACTATAAAATGAAAAGAACTTTTATCGGAGCTATTTCTCTGGCTGTGTTGATGATGGTTTCATCGGGAACGGTTATGGCCAAGGATGCAAATACTATTTACAACAGTAAGTGCAAAATGTGCCACAAATTCGACAAAAAGAAAGTCGGTCCGGCATTCAAGGATATGAACAAGGATTCGGCGATATTGAAAGCAACCATCACAAATGGCCGCAAAATGATGCCGAAATGGGGCAAAAAATTAACAGAAGAAGAAATCAATTCGTTGGTTGTACTTATCCAGTCTAAACAAGGGTAAATCATATTGATTCGGAGCCACTTGCAAAAGTCGTGAGCGGCGATTTACTTCCCCACTCCGGCGCGATTTTGAGTTGTAATTTCGGCAAATGGAACCACCATTCA
>QILF01000116.1 GCA_003233235.1 Zetaproteobacteria bacterium | reverse complement strand
CCCTCTACGCTCTATGACCCCCTCTACGTTGCTTTGACCCCCTCTACGTTGCTTGACCCCCTCTACGTTGACCTTTGAGCTTGTATTGAGTGAACCGATGCTCATTGAAATTACTCGCGTCCTAGCCTATCCGAAAATTTGTAAGCGAATTGACTGGTCAGATGAAGAAATTGATCATTTTATCTCATTGCTCCGATTTAATGCAGAGATTGTAAATATTGACGGTGTTGATGCTGTTATGCCGCGTGATGCGGATGATGCCCCCGTTTTGGCAGCGTTGATTGCTTCCGATGCCGATTGTTTGGTCAGTGGTGACCAGGATTTATTAACTTTTAAAGAACACTATTCGATTGAAGGCGTTGCCGAATTTGTACGGCGGCTTTGATTGCGGCATAAAATATCGTGTTTTGCGCGATAGTCCCATCAAATCGGACTTATTCAGAGTTCCCCTAGGTGGTTTGCATGCAGGGCGAGGGCGACAAATGCGGCAATACCTGCGCGCATGGATTGTTCGTTGATGTCGAAGCAGGGGTGGTGCAGCGGATAGCGGGTCTCCGGGCTGCTGCCGGTTCCGAGGCGGAATAAGCAGCCGGGAATCTTATGCAGAAATTCTGCAAAGTCTTCGCCGCCCATCGAGGCTTCATTGATCTGAATGAGATTTATATCCGGCGTGTATTTTTTAAAAATACCATAGGCTTGCGATATTATTTCCGAATCGTTTTTTAAAATTGGCGTTGCCTGTCTTAAGCTGAAACTGGTGCTTGCACCCCATGCTTCGGCAGTCTGGCGGATAATATGGTCCATGCGGGTGCGGATTCCTTCATGAACCTCGGTGTTCAAACTACGGAACGTACCCGAAAAACTGACACACTCGGGAATAACATTACCTGCATGACCGCCGTGAATTTGACCGATGGTCAGTACCGCAGGATGCAGCGGATTGACCTTGCGCCCGACAATCTGATGCAATGCCTGAATCACTTGTGCGGCAATAAGTATCACATCCACGCATTCATGCGGGCGCGCGGCATGCCCGCCCCGACCACGAATTTCGACATCAAACATATCAGCAGCAGCACACATCACCCCGTCTCTGAGGCCAATTGAGCCAGCGGGGAGGTAGGGATAAACATGCAGGGCGTAAATTTTTTGCGGTGTGATTTTGTGAAAAAGATCATCGTCAAAAAGCCCATCGCGCAACATATCGGAAGCGCCTTTGCAGGTTTCCTCCGCAGGTTGGAAAATGAAGGCGATATTGTATGCCAGTTTATCTTTCAAACGGCTGAGAATACGGGCTGTTGCGAGCAGTATCGAAGTATGTGCATCATGGCCGCAACTATGTGATACACCATCAACTTTTGACGTGTATGGGTATTTTTTCTTATCCTGAACAGGCAGTGCATCCATATCGGCACGGAAGGCGATCCACGGGTAATCCGCGTGGATTTTCAGGCAGGCAAGAACGCCATATCCGCCGATATTTTCGCGTATTTCAAGACCTGCTTCGCGGCATCTGGTGGCGACCAGTTGCGCTGTTTGCTGTTCTTTCCCTGAGAGTTCCGGATGCTGGTGCAAATGGCGACGCAGCGCGATGACATCAGGCATTATTTCTTCGATTAGCGCCTCAATTTCCGTGTTCGGCAGGCTGTCAGTGCTCATGGTCATCATTCCAACCATCCTGACGCATGTGTTTCAGCATGTCATGCCATTGCGGATGTTGTTGATGCAGATCACGCTGGCGGGTCGCGCCGTCGCCATATTTCCGCCATTCGCCGAGTTGCCGACATACGATGGCGACATCGGCAGCATCCGCGCCACTTTTGGCCAGCATTTCCAGCCGGACACCGAGCCAATCAAGCACCGGGATTACTTTTTCGCCTTCCGGGTCGATAATTTCAGCATTCATTCCGTAACGACAGGCGCGCCAGCGGTTTTCACGAATCAACGATGGATGAACCTTGCGGTAGCCGCGTGTATCGGTTTGTGCGGCAACCATCACTTCAGCGCGCACATAAGCGATGTAGGCCAAGGTGTCGGTGCGAGTCGCAGGCATATCGCCCATACGCACCTCCAGCGTGCCGAAATCAGGATGTGGTCGCATTTCCCACCATATATCACGTACCGAATCTATACTTCCGGTGCTTATCAGGCGTTGCGCGCAGCATTCAAAATCCGCCCAATCCTCAAAATAGAAAGGCATGCCGCCCTGACTTAAACCTTCAAAAACCTTCACCCGTGCCGAACTTAAGCCGGTATCATGACCACACCAGAAAGGAGAATTGGCGGAAATGGCCAGAAATACCGGCATAACCGGCATCAGACGGTTCAAAGTGTTGATGCAGGTATCACCATCAGGCATGCCGACATGCACATGAATGCCGAAAATATTGAATCGCCGTGCCGTCCAGCACAAGCGTTCGACAAGACGGTGATAACGCGGGTCGTCGCTGACCTGCTGCTCCTTCCAGCGTGAAAACGGATGGCTTCCGGAAGATAGAAGAGCTGCATTTTGAGTGCTTAACTTGCTTGAAACCCGCGCATGCAACGCCGTCAATTCATCCATACAGGCGAAGGTTTGCTGATGAATGCCGGTATTGATTTCGATGGTTGAAGTGAATAATTCCGGTTTAATACGCGGTGTCGGTTCAATTGCGGCAAGAAGTTCGGGTGCGGCGGGGATTTGTTTACCGTTTTGCGTATCGACGGTAACCCACTCCATTTCCACGCCCAGCGTACCCAATTTGGAGGGGTGAAAAGGGAGATGTTTTGGCGGGGTGCTCATTGCTGCCCGGTTTACCTGTCTTCCATCCGTAGAGCGGTGGTTATTTTCTTGCGCAAATTCGGATTCGGTTCGAGAGCAATGCTTCGCTGCCACGCCTTGAGCGCCTGCTTTTGCTTTCCGGCTTGCACTAAAATATCGCCGCCGATACGCAGGCAGGGCGCACATTGAGGTAAAAGACTCAAGGCCTTGGAAATCTGCCGCCCGGCCTGTTTTATCTTGCCCTGTCTGGAAAGAAATCGTCCGTAACGCAGATGTGCGAAACCGTTTTTTGCATCTGCTTTGAGCGCTTGTTGATAATAGTTTTCTGCTTTTTTATTTGCCCCTCGTTTTTCGGCCATTCCGGCTAGCACATACCACGGGACAGCTTCCGCAGGGAAGGTTTTTGTTGCTTTGAACAGTAGTTTGATCGCCGCGTCATTTTGATGTTGTTTGCGTAAATATGCAGCCAGATTAACGACGCTGGGTAGATGTCGTCCGCGTTTGATGTTGTCGCGGTATAATTCACTGGCTTCAGTCGCATGGCCGATACGTTCGAGAAGAATTGCCAGATTATAACGCGCTTCCAGATTGCGCGGCCTGACGGCGATTTCGCGACTTAAGGCGCGCCGCGCTTCGGTTTCCTGCCCGTTTTCCAGCAAATGCTGTGCGGATTCAAAATAGGTTTCCGCATGGCTTGCTGCGGCGGGCAGCAGCAACAGCAGAATCAGCCATAAACTACCTGCGCGTCGGCGCAAGACCCATCCGTCCCGTTGACAACATCAACTCTTCCATTTTTTCCTGCGTGGCACGTGGTGAAGGGGGGACTTCGCGTGTTTTATTGGTTAATTTCCACGGATTACGTCGCAAATTATCACTCAATGCGGCCAGATTTTCCGCTGCTTTACGCATTTCAAAAATCATGCGATAAATATTTTCCCGGTTGCCTTCCAGAAGTCGGTTGGCATCGTCAAACGTCTTCCTGCCGCTGGCGAAGAACGCCTGTCCGGCTTGCACGGTTTTTGGTAATTGTTTCAAGCTGTGCTCAATATCGTTTTTGTGTTTTTTGACGATGGCCGCGATATCAGCCGATACCTGATGCAAGGAATTCAGTGTTGGCGGAAGCTTGTCGTTTACCGCCTGACTTGCATTTTCCAGGTTGTGAACGACATTTCTCAGTGGCGTGCGATTTTCGTCAAGCATGTTTGATAATTTACCGATAGCTATCTCGCTTTTTTTGGTCAGGCTATGAATATCTTCGGCAATATATCCTGCTTGAGCAATAACACTGCTAAGCCCGCCGTTTGAAATCGACGGAATTCGCATGCCGCGAGGCATCGGTTTATCGTCACCCTGTTTTGCACTTAGTGAAAGAAACTTCTCGCCGACCAGCCCGCCGCTGATCAACTGCGCGCGAGTGGAACGGGGCAGGACAACATCCGGTTGTAAACGAATGCGAACCAGTGCGCGGTTGCCTTCCAAAGTGATGGATTTAACGTTGCCGATTTGCACACCGGCCATGCGTACCGGCGTTTGCTCTTCCAGCCCCGAAACATCGTCAAACAGCGATTCTACTATTGTTCCGCCGTTGTCCCCGAAGCTCATGCGTCCAATCTTGGCGCTCAATACACCGATGACCAGTAGCGCGACAAGTACAAAAGCACCCAATCTGGCTTGTGTGTTCATGTGTTTTCTCCGTATTGCATTCAGCCCTCCAACACGCGGATTGGACCTTCCGCGCGACCATCTACAAATTGTCGTACAACCGGATCTTGGCAGGAGTCTAGCTCATTAGGCGTCAAAATCCGATAAATTCTGCCATCAAGCAGCATGGCGATGCGGTCTCCGAAATTGCGTGCCAGTTGCATGTTATGCGCGATGGTGACCGAGGTGACGCAGAATTCCTCATGCAGTCGGCGCATCAATTTGGTGATGGCATCGGACATGACCGGGTCAAGCCCGGAAAGCGGTTCGTCATAGAATACCATTTCAGGTTTGTGGCAGATAGCACGTGCCAGCCCTACGCGTTTCACCATGCCGCCGGACAATTCGGATGGCATCATGTCCTCAATGCCCGGCAAGCCGACCAGATCGAGAATTTCACTGGCACTACTGCGCGCCTGTTTGTTGGATTTCCCGCGCCTTAACAAAGCGAAAGCGACGTTTTGCCAGACGGGAAGCGAATCGAACAGTGCCGAATTCTGGAATACCATGCCGATGCGTCGCATGCGTTCGAGTTGTTCTGTTTCATCCAGTGTACTCCAGTCCTCGCCATCGACGAGAATCTGCCCGCTATCGGGTTTCAATAATCCGAGAATGCACTTCATCAATACACTTTTTCCGGTTCCGGAGAGACCAATCACCACCATTGATTCGCCGCGCGCGACTTCCAGACTGATGTCGTCCAGTACCACTTTGCCATTGAATTGCTTACCCAGATGGCAGACCTGAATTTTAGGCGTATTGGCGCTGGTTTTAATCATTGAAACAACCGTTCATTGGAATAGCCATGCCGTCAGAATATAATCTAGAACAAGAATACTCATCGCACTGATGACCATAGCACGCGTTGTCGCCTGTCCGACGCCCTGTGCTCCACCGCTGCAGTGAAACCCCTCGGTGCAACCGATAATGCCGATAACCGAGCCGAATACCATGGCTTTGATGATGCCGGAGTAAAAATCGTTCAGGGTAAGGAAATGGATGGAATTGTGCAGATATACCGACGGTGTTTCTCCGAGAAGGGCGACACTAATCAGGCAGCCGCCACCGATACCGACTATATCGGCCAGTGCCACAAGCAGGGGCAGCATCATGGTGACGGCAATAACGCGCGGTGTTACCAGATAGCGGAACGGGTCGGTGGATAGCGTCCATAAGGCATCCACTTGCTGTGAAACACGCATGGTTCCGAGTTCGGCGGCAAATTGCGCGCCGACGCGTCCGGCGACCATGAGTGCGACAAGAACCGGCCCCAGTTCGCGCAGCATGGACAGGGAAACGACCATCGACACCATACTTTCAGCTCCGAAACGGTGAAAACCGACGTATGATTGAAGGGCCAGCACCATGCCCGTGAACAGCGCGGTAAGTAGTACTACAGGTAGCGATTGCACGCCGACTTGCTCGGCCTGTATGAGTATCTGTCGTGGATACCACGGAGGTTTTGGAAGTTTTCTGAGCACCTGAATCAGCATCATCGCATACAAACCACTATGGTTGAGCAGATTCTCAAACCAGGCACCGATGATGTTCAATACCTTCATTCGATGCTTTCTCTGCGAACCCGTTTACCGACGCCGGTGAACAGCTCGTAAGCAATCGTGCCAACCTGTTCGGCCACCCGGGTAGCAGGGATATGTGTTCCCCAGAACTCGACTTCCGTTCCGACTTTGACATCGACTTGACTGGCATCCAATAGGCAATAATCCATACATACGCGCCCCACGATGTCCAGTATAGCAGTATCGCCCGTTGTTGTCTGAGATAGCACTGCGGCTGCACCGTGATTGGATAGTTGTCTGGGCAGACCATCGGCATAACCCGTTGACAGCGTGGCAATACGCATATCGCGCGGCGCTGTGAAAGTAGCGCCATAAGATAGGTTCGCGCCGCGCGGCACATCTCGCAACTGCATAATTTGTCCGCCAAACTGCATAACAGGTTGTAGCCCCAGTGGCTGATTTCTTACCGGCTCCGCGCCGTATAAGGCGATGCCGGGGCGCACCACATCGAAGGTGCAATCGGGCAGGGCGATGAGCCCGGCGCTGTTGAGCAGCGATCTAGGTATGCCATCAGGTAGCTTGGCAGCACTTTCCAGAAAACGTGCTGCCTGTTCAATATTCATGGTGTGTAATGGTTCGTCGGCGCAAGCCAGATGACTCATAACACCGGTAACCTTTATGCCCCGGGCCGTGCAAGCGGCGTTCAGAACGGTGATATTTTTCGCTCCCAGCCGGTTCATGCCAGTATCCACCTTCAGCCATACACCACCCGAAAATCCAGCTGCCGAAAGTAAAGAAAGTTGATGCATCCGGGTAATCACCGGGGTAAATACCAATTCCTCCGCCTGTTGTGCATCAGCGGTATCGAAAATGCCGGAAAGCAGAACGATATCGGAAGTTTCTCCAATAATACGGCGCAATTGTGTACCTTCGTCAGCATCGGTAACGGCAAAACAGCGGCAACCTTCACCCAATAAAGCCGGAGCAACGAGATGCAGGCCATGACCGTAGGCATCGGCTTTGATGACCGCCATAATCGCTGCTTTTCCGGCGCGCTGTTTGAGCAGGCGGTAGTTGTGGCGCAGGTGGCCAAGGTGAATACGTGCGAAAGCGGGGCGGCTCATGGCCTAAAGTGTCGCTTACCTGCGCCGTGCCGTCAAAAGGAGCGAACAAAAGCACTAAAATGTCCTTCAAAATGAAACCGGATAAATCTGCGTATTTCCTATAAATGTTTTGACTTGAACCATTGATTTACGGTATTTTCCAGATTGATTCTGAAAAATAAGGAGCACAAAAATGAAAAAACATCTTTTTGTCTTTATGGCAGTAGCCGGTTTAACGTTGTCGGTAGCTTCACCGGTGCTGGCTTGCAGTGCTGCCGGGCCGGATAAACATGTTGGACAAGTCACCGCAGTGGATGCCAAGGCCGGTACATTCACCGTGATGGATGCGGAAACGCGCAAGCCGATTACCTTTTCCGCGTCCTCGGAAATTATTAAGGATGCCGCAAAATCAAACGGTTCCGTGATGGTTAGCTACGAGAAATCCGATGGCAAACTGGTGGCAAAGGATATTCATTTTTAAAAGGGTGGCGACAAGCGTTGTATGATTTATTCAGCGATTCTTTAAACGGAAACGTCCTGTTCTGCGGCGGCTTCGATATAGCGTTTGCGTTTGGAATCCTTGAGTTTGTCCAGTTCGACAACAACCAGCCCGTCAACACAATTGGCAAATTCAGGATCGACATTGAAGGCCAGAAAACGCACGCCGCCGGGCTTGCATAAATCACCGTATTGCTTGAACAGCGTCGGTACACTGCAACCGAGATGCCCTAGTCGGCTTTTCAGTGTGACATAATCGCGTTTAAAATCGTCGCCGCAAAAAACTTCCTGCATGAGCACTATGCTTTCCGCATTCGTTCGATAGGGAAGCCGCGCTCCGGCTGTTTCTGTTTGTGCTGTAAAATAGGTTCCGTAAAAATAAACCAACATGTCTTTGGCCGCTGCGGGATAGCTATCGCTGATGCTAACCGGCCCGAACAGATAACGATAACCGGGATTGCGATGTAGAAAAGCGCCGATACCCGACCACAGGTAGTCGAGACTGCGTTTTCCCCAGTAGCGCGGCTGCACGAAGCTGCGCCCCAATTCCAATCCTTGCCGGAGAATCGGCTGCATCGGCGGATAAAAATCAAAAAGCGTGGCGCTGTAAATTTCGGAGGTTTGAATATCCGGCTGCCGCGTGTCGCGTAAACGGTAAGCGCCGACGATTTCGAGGTCTGCTTCGTCCCACAGGATAATTTGCCGACAGTGGCGGTCGAACGGATCAACATCGCGGCGCTGTCCTGTTCCTTCACCGACGGCCCGGAATGAAATTTCGCGCAAACGACCGATTTCACGCATGATGCTGCAATCGGGATTGAAATCGAACAGGTAAATGTGTTTGCCGTCTTTTGTTTCGCCGAGTAGTTCGCAATTGTGAATTTCCTTTTGCAAGCGTTGTCGGTCTTCAGGGTGGGCAATTGCCCGGCTGGTCGAAAAAACAGGTTCCTTCTGTTTGCCGATGCGATACAAATGCCGTTGAAACAGCTTCACCCGGGATTTTAGCGGCAAATGCGTGCGCTGGTAGTTTTCAAACGATACCGGATTGCCGATGCAGATATGTACCGAACGTTTGGCCTGTTTGAACATTTCACGTACCAGCCACAACGTGGATAGCGGACGTGAACATAATGACAGTGCATAGAAAAATATCGAATTCCGGCCATCAATGTAAATAGGTAGAATCGGTGAACGGGTGCTGGTGGCAATACGCAGAAATCCGCTATGCCATCTGCCGTCACGGATGCCGGAAGGCCCCATGCGCGATACCTCACCGGCCGGGAAAATAATCACAGCCCCTTCGTTGTCGAGATGTTTGTAAACAGCTTTGAGCTGCTCGCGGTTGCTGCGCCCACCCATATTATCGACAGGTAGCAACAGTGGTGCGAGTGGCTGAATATCTGCCAATACCTGATTGGTGACGGCCTTAACATCGCGACGTATTTCACCGACCAAGCGCACCAGTACCGCAGCATCCAGTGTGCCGATGGGATGATTGGCAATGATGACCACACGACCACTGGATGGAATACGCTCGCGTTCATTGCCACGCAGGGAATAGCCGAAATCGAAGTGTTCCAGTAATTGATCGACGAAATCAAAACCTTCGAGATGCGGAAAAGCAGCCCGGAAACGGCGCAATTCTTTTTCGTGGAAGAGAAGACGCAGCAGCGCTTGCAATGATTGGCGAATCAGCTTGGGTTTGTGGTGCAGTGTCGGCAGATATTCGGCGGTCAAAGCATCAACATTCAGCATAATCACCTCCGTGCAATTTTTCGGATAGTGAATGATATGCGTGACATGCTGATTGCAGCAGCGTGACAGTCTGATGACCGTCCGGGGGTGATAGCCTAAAGTTTCTTTATGCTCTTAAAATACTCATCAGGGATTCACCTGCAGTGCATTCGGTGGTACAAGTCGGTTATGGATATAAGCATCTACCTGCGCCGGGTGGCGCGCGGAAAACATGGCGCGGAGCATCTGCAACGACAGGAGGCGGCGGACGTTCTGGGTACGCTGCTGGCTCCCGGCGGCGATAGTCTGCAACTTGGTGCTTTTCTGATTGGCGAGCGCATGAAAGGTGAAACGACTGCTGAATTGGCTGGTTTTGTCGATGCGGCACGTACTTTTATTGATGGTTACAAAACGTTGAGTGCGCCTTCAGGGGCTGTGGATTTGCCTTGTTATGCAGGGAAATGCAGGGCTGCACCAGCGTATCTGGCGGCAGCATTGAAAGCACGCGATGCCGGAATTCCGCTGCTGGTGCATGGCGTGGAGGAGATTAGCGGACGTTTCAGTGCTTGGCAGGCGCTTGGTAGAGCCGGGGTTCGGCGTGTGGATACGCTTGCGGATGCATCGCAACTGCTGAAAAACGAAGGAATCGCATACATTGATTTGGCGCAACTGTGTCCGCCGCTGTTCGGACTTTTCGCCTTGCGCCCGAGACTGGGTGTGCGCAGTTTTGCGCATACGGTGGCACGCTTGCTCAATCCGCTGTGTTGTGACGGCCAGTTGAACGGTGTTTTTCATACCCCCTATGTCGCACGCATGGCAGAAACCAATGTGCTGCTGGAGCAGAAGCGTTCGCTTGTTTTTATGGGTGCAGAAGGGGAGCCGGAGCTGTATGCAACGCGCCAGAAAGGGCTAATCGCACAACAAAGAAAAACGACTATACCGCTTAATTATCCGGAAACCTTATGTGATGCGTACCCGCGACAAGCGGAGTTGGTGCAGGATATTGGCACGAAATTTTCCGCACTGCTTGAAGGCGGTGGTGATGCGCGCGAACATGCGGTGATGATGCGTATGCGGGAGGCGTTTGATTTTGCTTCTACGGGAACATTGCCGCTGATTTGGAAAAAGGAGATGTGATATGGCAAGGGTACTGATTCTGTTTGCAAAAGGTGTCGAAGAGGTCGAATTTGTGGCCGTGGTGGATTTGCTGCGACGTGCTGATGTCGAGGTGTGCATGGCCAGTCTGGATGGGCAAACGGTTACCGGGCGTTCGGCGATTGATATTCAGCCGGATGCGGCACTTGCCGATGTGATGAACGACGACTGGGACATGGTGGTGCTTCCCGGCGGCCTGCCGAATGCGCATTTGCTGCGCGACGATGCCAATGTGAAGGCCGTGGTGGGCAGACTCAAAGCAGAACGTAAATCCATCGCCGCTATTTGTGCCGCACCGACTGCGCTGGCGGCTTATGGCATGACTGCCGGAAAAAAAGTCACCTCTTATCCATCCTGCCAGCCGGAAATGGAGGCCTTGCAGCCGTCGTCGATATACGTTGATGAGACCGTCGTGGAGGATGATTTTCTGATTACCAGCCGGGGGCCGGGAACCGCTGTCGAATTTGCTTTACGATTGGTGGAAAAACTGTGTGGTGAAGAAAAAGCTGCCGGGATTCGTGTTTCTATCGTGGCTTGATTGTAGCGAATTCCGCGTTCAACTTCTGAGCGATCTATTGTTAAGAGCCACTTGCAAAAGTCTGGGTGGATGAGTTGCAATCCCACTTCGAGTGCGATTTTGAGTTGGAATGAGGTGAATGGTGGTTCTATTTG
>QILF01000036.1 GCA_003233235.1 Zetaproteobacteria bacterium | reverse complement strand
AACTAAAGTAACCCCGAAAGTAACCAATAATATTTCTTTGTATGGTATCTATCAGGTGGCCCAGAATGTACAGGCCTTCGCGGACTATACGATAACCAAAAATTTGGTGACATCTATGGGTGGCAATACTACTAATACTATTGTTAGACAGCAGAGCACGCTGAATACGTTTGTTTCCGGGCTGGACTTCGCACTATAAGCCGACACTAAAACGGGGGGCTCGTTGAGCCCCCTTTTTTTTTCTTTTTTTTCTGTTTCTCTTTTAATCGACAGGGGGTTTAATATATGGAAAACAACGCTCGTTTTGATGTTTTTTCCACAGTAGGACACGGCTTGTTGCTTTCGGTGTTGGCATTGATTCTGGGTTTATGCTGGGCCGGTTATCTGGCTGTGAATCATGAGCAATTGCATGGTGAATTTGAAAAGCAGGAAGCTGCGATGCGCAGTGCACAAATACATCATACCGTTCCCGATATGCTCGGCATGATATCTGATTACGCATTACCGCGTGCGGAAGCCCACGGCAATGAGCCTCATCCATCGGAGCAAGGCGCGCATGCTGATCATCAAGATGCTCATCAACAGCATTCCCATTCCGGCAGTCTGGCTACGGATGCTATGCAGAGATTGATGCGTGGTCATATTCACTGGATGGGCGTGGGCGTGCTCTCGGCAATTATGTTGCTGATTGTCGCTTTTACATCATTGAAAATGTGCTGGAAAAAACTATTAGGGTGGACATTCGGAATTGGTGCTGTGACCTATCCGCTTTCGTGGATACTGATGGGATTTCGTACGGTTATCCTAGGACCCGAGGGAGCAGAGGCCAGCGTATTGTGGCTGTTTGGTCCTGCTGTTGCGCTGTTGCTTGGGTCCTTACTGGTACTTTTTGCAGCACTTTTTATTGAAGAGACTGGCTTGAAAGATAAAGGTTTGTTTTCCTGGGCGTTTGCAGACTAAGTACATATTTCCTCCCTGTCTGTAGATTCACCCATTCATTCTTGGTTTTATGCATGAAGTTCCCCGGTGAGTTGAGTTCTGGAACTGAATTTTGAAAAAACCGGTAAAATGATTGTTTTACTTTTGCAAG
Source organism: Zetaproteobacteria bacterium (assembly GCA_003233235.1). Classification (GTDB taxonomy): domain Bacteria; phylum Pseudomonadota; class Zetaproteobacteria; order Mariprofundales; family Mariprofundaceae; genus UBA1543. The sequence continues at coordinate 10,118 of QILF01000036.1, read as the reverse complement.
TGGCTCTATTGAAGCACTGATTGATTCTGGCACGAGTGGCTGGCTGTAATGGTCCATAAAAACGCTGATTACAAAGCGCAGATATGGGCCATTGCAGACACCAGACGGCATCAATTATCAATGTCGAATCTTGGGTTTCAGTTTACAAAGTCGTTAACCCCATTAACCTGCTATAATAACACATGAAAAACTTGTGACATTTCGATGCTTCCAGATTAAAAAATGTGTAAACAACACATGCATTCTATGCAATGAAAAAGCATTGGTTTGTTCAGCGCTTCCCTAACGAGGTGATTCCAGTATGAAATGCATGAATATCCTTATTGCGACAGCGGAACAAGAAGTTTATAGAGGCACGGCCAATATGCTTATTGCCCCCAGTATCGACGGAGACATCGCTATTATGCCCGGCCATGCTCCCTTGCTGGCTTTGCTTAGACCGGGAGAAGTACGTATCAATTGTGTTGATGATAAAGGTTGTCTTTGTCGCAAGGATGATATGGTTGTCTTTGGTGGTTATATTGAGGTCCAACCGGATGCCGCCATCATATTGGCCGATGCCATTGAACGGGCTAAAGATATAGATGAAATGAAAGCCCGGCAGGCCGTTGAACAGGCGAAAAAGGCGCTGCATTCTCCCAATCCGGAGAAGGCAAGCAGGGCATTGCTGGATTTAGAACTTGCACTTGCCAAATTACGCGTTGTGCGTAGAAATAGTAAATATCCGTCGGTGAAACCATGAAACAAGTGAGGCGTGATGAAATTCAGTAAAAAATACCGTGTACAGCCCGGCAGCCATATTCACCTGGCTCGAATTGATCCGGATGGTCAGGACGGCCTGCTGGACAAGCAGGATGCTCAACCGCTGATCCAGCATTACGCGGATCGGCTCAGAGAATTGCAGTACCGGCTCTATGCCGAATCCGGCCGGAGTTTACTGATCTGTCTGCAAGCCATGGATGCCGGCGGTAAGGACGGGACGATCCGGCATGTGCTGGGATATATGAACCCGCAGGGCTGCCGGGTGCAGGCTTTTAAACAACCCACGCCCGAAGAGCAGGCCCACGATTTTTTATGGCGCGCACACCGGGCTGTGCCAGCTAAAGGCGAGGTGGTGATTTTCAATCGCTCGCATTATGAAGATGTACTGGTCACGCGTGTGCATGGTATGATTGATACTGAAACATGTGAGCTGCGTTATAATGCGATTCAACAATTTGAGAAGCATTTGAGTGATAATGGTACACACATCCTCAAATTTTATTTGCATATCAGTAAAGATGAGCAACTTCGGCGCTTAAAAAAACGGCTGGATGACCCGGCTCGCTGGTGGAAAGTCTCAGAGGCCGATTTTCTGGAACGCGAATACTGGGGCGATTACCGGCATGCCTTTGAAGATATATTCAATAGATGCAGTAGCAAAGAAGCACCTTGGTTTATTATACCGGCCAATCATAAATGGTATCGAAATCTGGTGGTTTCCCGGATTGTGGTTGAGCATCTGGAATCACTGGATTTGCAGCTGCCGGAAGCAACTGTGGATATTGAAGCCATGCGCCGGAAATATTGTGAGGCGGCGCATTGCAGTTCATTGTAACTGATATGGTACAGATAAAGCAGGCATGAAGCTTATTCGAGCGGGGGATCTTTGGGGAGGTTTGTCGGCATCGGCACTGGTGCTGCCTCAGGCGATGGCTTTTGGTATTACCTTATGGTCACCCTACACGCACGACCCGGCTGCCGCTGCCATGTCCGGACTTGTGGCCGCAGTTTGCCTGAGCGCTGTTTCGGGCCTGTTTCGCGGCACACAGGGCTTGGTTGCAGCACCGACCGGCCCGACGCTGGTATTGCTTTCCGGCACGATTGTCGCACTGTCATCCACTGGCCTTGTTGGTGACAGACTGATTACGGCGACATTGCTGACTGTTGCCATGGGCGGCGTTTTTCAGATATTGATTGGCGGTTTGAATCTCGGTCATTTGATCAAATTTATACCCTACCCTGTGGTGTCCGGCTTTATGACCGGGACTGCCATTCTAATGATTAATTCTCAAACCGGCGTCGTGCTCGGCGGTGATACGAATCTAACCATGCAACAGGGTGCATGGATCCCTTTGGCTGCTGCCGGGATTACACTGGCGACCATGGTCTGGTTGCCGCGCTGGATTAAACAGATTCCGGGGGCCGTGATGGGTCTGCTGGTTGGCACGTTGGCATTTCACGCTTTTGCCTTTGTTCAGATTGATATTCTGCCGACAAGTTGGGTGGTTGGTAGTTTGCCGAGTTTAGCTGATTTGCATATCGGGTTTAATCTTGGCCGGATTGACCAATTTCCGTGGATGCTCATGCTTGGTTCTGCTTTGGCTTTGGCCGTGCTCGCATCACTTGATACCTTGCTAACGTCCGTATTGGCGGATGTTTCCACAGGCTCCCGCCATCAGGCCAAACGCGAACTGATGGGGCAGGGAGGCGGACACCTGTTGAGCGCGCTGGTTGGTGGCATGGCTGGTGCAGGCACAACTGGGGCGACACTGGTTGCCATTCAAAGCGGCGGCAGGCGCTGGGCGGGGCTGGTGACGGCGGCGTGCATGTTGCTGCTGATTCTGTTTTTGGGGCCGGTGGCTGCGGTGCTTCCGATCAGCGTATTTGCCGGGATTATTCTTTATGTCGCTATATTCGGGATGTTGGATAAGGATATTATCCTCTGGCTGCGTACCCCTCAGGCCCGTATTGATGCCGCCATCGCTCTGATTGTGACGGGCGTGACCGTGTTCTATGACCTGATGCTTGCGGTTGCGCTGGGGGTGTTGTTGGCGGCTGTTGAATTTATTCGCTCACAAGTGCAGTCGGCTGTGGTTCAGAGGCGCTGGAGTCTGGCTGAACGCACATCGTTGCGACGCAGGCTTAAAACAGAATGTTGTTGTCTGGCCGAACATCCCGAAGCCATTGTCGGTTATGATTTGAAAGGAAGTCTGTTTTTTGGCACGACTGATCATCTGTACGATACCATGATAAGCGACTTGAAGCGGGCAACATACATTATTCTGGATATGCGGCTAATCAGTCAGGTTGACCTGACCGCAGTGCGACTTATTGAGCATATGTACGGCATTTTGCATCAGCGAGGCGGTGAACTGATTCTCGCGCATGTTCCCAAAAGCATGGGCCTGGTTAAACGTCAGGGTCATCGTCATGAAAGGCTGGTTCCCTATCATCAGAACACCCGGCTGCATACTTTCTCCGATTCGGACAAGGCGCTTGAATATGCTGAAAATTGTTTGCTGCAAGTGCATTGCAACAAGGTAGTTCAACGGGGTGAGGGACTTGCTCTGGCTGAATCCGAACTGATGGCCGGTTTCAACGAAAAGGAAAAGGCTTCCCTGTTGCCGTTTTTTGATGCGCATGAAATCAAAGCGAGGGATTTTCTGTTTCGTAGCGGTGAACATGGTGAAGAGCTGTTTGTCATTTTATCCGGTGAAGTGGAAGTGCTGTTGCCCTACGGCAAAAAAAGGAGCTTGAGATTAGCCATTTTCGGCCCGGGCATGTCGGTGGGTGAAGTGGCTTTTCTGGAACCGGGATTGCGCAGGGCTGATGGACGGGCGAGCACGGATTGCAAGGTGGTGGTGCTTAAACACGCAGCCTTAAAGCGCCTTTGCAAACAACACCCGGATATGGGCATGCGATTATTGATGCGTCTGGGCCATGATGTGAGTGAGAATCTGCGTATGGCGGATGAAAAACTCAGACGGTTGGCATCCTGAGGCGGCTGTAATGTTCCTGCATGTTGTGAAGCTGTAGCCTGCATGTTGTGGTTGTAGCTGTTCATCCGTTTGATTCACGATGATATTGCTTGACTCTTGAGTATACTTAAGGGTTTATTGTTCGCCCATGAAGATTGGCGAGTTGTCAAAAAGGACAGGCGTGTCCATAGATACCGTGCGTTATTACGAACAGCAAGCGTTAATCCCGCTGGCTACACGCACGCAATCCGGTTACCGGCAGTATTCGGAGGACGATGTCGCGCGTTTAAAGTTCATCGTACAAGCAAAAGAGCTTGGATTTACCCTTAGAGAAATTTCGCAACTGCTTGGTATTCAATCAAACGATTGTCAGCAGGTGAAATCTGTAGCCGAAGCCAAAGCCCAGGAACTGGAAGAACGCATCGCAAAATTGTCCCGGATGAGGGATGTGCTTCTGGAAATGGCTGCGGAATGTGGACAATCGGCAAGTGATGATCCATGCCCTATTTTAAAGTCATTGGGAGAATGAGTTTGAACACCATTAAAACAAAGAAAGAAAACACACCGCTGATTGGTGCAGTCATCGCTGGCGGCTTAGCGTCTGCCTGCTGTATCGGGCCATTGCTTGTGGTACTGCTTGGATTGGGTTCTGCATCGGCTTTTATCGCCATGGAGCCGTATCGACCTGTATTTGCCGCTATTACGCTTGTTTTAATTGGCTGGGCGGCTTGGCGGTATTGGCAGGGCAGAAAAGTATGCATCGCCAATGACTGTCCGCCAAAAAACCCCGTTTTGCTGTGGCTGCTGGGCGGCTTGGCTGTCCTGCTGTTGATTTCGCCTTCATTGCTTCCCTATCTTATAAAATAAGGAGATTCATTTATGCGGAAAATATTATTGGTTACGATTTTCTTCTCAATTACTGCCATATATGTCCAGAATAGCGCAGCACAGGAGCAAACTGCTACCATGCATGTATCTGGTATGACCTGTGCCACTTGCCCGATCAGTGTCCGGCATCGTGCCTTGCAGTTGAAAGGCGTCCATTCCGCAGCTGTTGATCTCGATACAGCACTGGCGACAGTTACTTATGAGGATAGTGAGCAATCACCCCGGACTATTGCTCAAGCCATTAGCAAACTGGGTTATCCAACAACAGTCACGGATACAAAACGATGAATGAATCTATTGCAAACCAGAGCCGTGGATCGGTGGTTCTGAACGTCATTATCGGCATTGCAGTACTTGCTGGCGTGATCTGGCTGGTGATGCACTGCCCGACATGCTATTAAATAAGGGGTATATATGAAAAAATCCACATTACTGAAAACGGGCATTATCGGTTCTGCTGTTGCGGCCTTGTGCTGTTTTACGCCAGTGCTGGTTATATTGCTTGGTGCGCTAGGCCTTGCGGCTTGGGTAGGCCATCTGGATGCTGTGCTGATGCCTGCGCTGGTGTTCTTTTTGGTTTTGACAGTGTACGCATTCTTTAAAAAAGAAAAGGATGCATGCTGTGATACCGATCAGCAGGTTCCTAGAGCCTAAGCATCATGTCTGATTCTTGCTGTCATACGAGCACAAAAAAAGGACGGTCGATATGCCCTTCATGTGGTCAAAGCTGCTTTCCGGTGAGCAAACAAACCATGTTGCAGCAGGTTCGGTTCCCGGATAATCAAAGTATAGTTGAAGGCGGTTATGCCTTTTGTACAAACCGGGATTGTGCTACCGCTTATTTTGCAATCTCCGATATGATTCCAAAAGCCAGCTTGCGGGCATTTCGATTCGATCAGGAAGCTATGCTCTGTCACTGCTTCGATATTTCCGAGTCAGTATACCGCGCTGCGCTGACTGATGGCACAGCGGAAGCTATGAAGGCTTTTGTTGTGCAGCAGACGAAAGACGGGTTGTGTGCATGTGAATCCAGAAACCCGTCAGGCCGCTGTTGTCTGGCTGATTTTCGTCAGATAGAGAAAAGCGATGATTGCTGAATCGACCATCACCTGTCCTGCATGCGGCCACAGCAAAACAGAAACCATGCCAACCGATGCCTGCCAATGGTTTTATGAATGCGGGCAGTGCCATGCGCTGCTTAAACCCAAAGACGGTGATTGCTGTGTATTCTGTTCCTATGGCGATGTGCCATGCCCTTCAGTGCAACAACGCCGTTCCTGATCGGATTTACATCTCTCATTCCTCAGAGCCATTTGCATAAGTCTGGGTGGACGAAAATCGCCGCTCACGACTTTTGCAAGTGGCTCCTCATGCCGTGAATGTTTTGTAACATTTTCAGGGTATCGGCAGCGAACCTTTGCCAAGCCTCGCGCTATTCGTAGCATGCTTGCATGAGCGACAGTTCAAATATCGATGAAATCCTGAAAAGTATTGATGCTTTGCTCAAAGATAGCGCGGCGGAGCAACGTAATGATGATGTACCTGCAAGCGTTGCGAAACCGGAAAGCGCTGTTGGGGAATTCGAATCGGCGCAAGCGGATAAGCGTAAAGCGCATTCACTTAGTATTTTGCCGGATGATACTGGCGGTAAACAGGAAGATGACAATGCGCCAACTGATGTCGTTGTTCCGGGTATACCGGAGGAATCAGTTGCAGCGCCATCTTTGGCCGGGAAGCAGGGTCAACATGAGCATCATGGTAAAAAACGTCTTGTGCTCAGCGCCGCTATGCAGGTTGAGGATACGCCGGAGTTACCGCTAAACACGGCGTCCGTAACACAGACGGTAGATAGGCGTGCTGATACGGAATCTCCCTGCTTGAATGAAGAACTGGTTGCGCGTATCACGGCTGAGGTGTGCGCTACGGTACAGCGGAAACTGCCGAAGGTGATTGCGCCTCTGGTTGAAAAGCGGTTGCGTCATTATTTGGCAAATGCCGATGATGATAACGGTTCATAGCAACAGTTAGACAGTAGAATAGAAACGAACAGCAAACTCCAAAAAGGTATTCAGGTAGCCACATGAGCGAACAAATCCCAGAATTGGCCAAAACCTACGATCCGCAGGCGGTGGAACCGGCCATTTCCGAGCAATGGCTGAATTCGGATGCATTTCAGCCAAAAGATAGCGACGAGTCGTATTGTATGGTGATTCCGCCGCCGAATGTGACCGGTACGCTGCACATGGGCCATGCTTTTTCTTATACTTTGCAGGATATTCTGATTCGCTGGCAGCGCATGAAGGGCCGTGCCACATTGTGGCAGCCGGGAACGGATCATGCCGGTATCGCCACGCAGATGGTCGTTGAACGTTTGCTTGATGCGGAAGGAATCCATCGCCGCGATTTGGGGCGTGAGCGTTTTCTTGATCGCGTGTGGGACTGGAAAGAGCATTCCGGTGGAACGATTGTCGGTCAGCTCAAACGTTTGGGTTGCTCTTGCGACTGGTCGCGCGAACGTTTCACGCTTGATGCCGGGCTTTCTGAAGCGGTACGCGAGGTGTTTGTCCGTTTGTACGAAGAAGGGCTGATTTATCGCGGTAAACGGCTGGTTAACTGGGACCCGGTGCTGGAAACGGCAGTGTCCGATCTTGAAGTGCAGCATGAAGAAGAGCAGGGGCATCTATGGCATATGTGTTATCCCTTGGTGGACGATCCGGATAAACATGTGATTGTCGCCACCACACGACCGGAAACGATGTTCGGCGATGCGGCGGTGGCGGTGCATCCAGATGACGAGCGATATCAGGATTTGATTGGCTGCGAGTTGGTTTTACCGTTGACCGGGCGCACGATTCCGGTGATTGCCGATGCCTATGTGGATCGCGAATTCGGTACCGGTTGTGTGAAAATTACCCCGGCGCACGATTTTAACGATTACGATGTCGGTAAACGCCACGATTTGCCGCTGATTAATATTCTCACCCCGCAAGCACACCTGATTGATGATGAAGCCGTGCCGGAAAAATACCGCAATATGGAGCGTTACGAAGCGCGCGAGCATGTGGTGGCCGATCTGGATGCGGCGGGTCTGTTGCATAAAATCGAGGAGCATGTGCATCAAATCGGGCGCGGCGACCGCTCGCATGCGGTTTTAGAGCCGTATCTGACCGATCAGTGGTATGTGGACATCAAACCACTGGCCAAACCGGCGATTGAGGCGGTGGAGAACGGCGATATTCAGTTTGTACCCAAGCACTGGGAGAAGACGTATTTCGAGTGGATGCGCAATATTCAGGACTGGTGCATTTCGCGTCAATTGTGGTGGGGGCATCGCATTCCGGCGTGGTATTGCGATGATTGTGAACATATCTCAGTAGCCCGCGAAACGCCGGAACGTTGCGGCGGTTGCGGCGGCACGGCGATAAAACAGGATGAAGACGTGCTTGATACCTGGTTTTCCTCCGGTTTATGGCCTTTTTCAACACTCGGCTGGCCGGAGCAAAGCACCGAACTGGAGAAATTCTTCCCGACCAATGTGTTGGTTACCGGCTTCGATATTATTTTCTTCTGGGTGGCGCGGATGATTATGATGGGCCTGAAATTCACCGGCAAAGTACCGTTTCGCGATGTCTATATCCATGCGCTGATTCGCGATGCATCGGGCCAGAAAATGAGTAAATCCAAGGGCAATGTGGTCGATCCGCTGGAAATCGTCGATCAATACGGTGCGGATGCGCTGCGTTTTACGCTGGCGCATATGGCCACGCCGGGACGTGATGTGAAACTGGATGTGGAACGCATCGCTTCCAACCGCAATTTCATGAATAAAATATGGAATGCGGCGCGTTTTGTGTTTATGAATCGTGGCGATGCCATGCCGGAAACAAATCCTGATGCTACTTTCGTGCCGGAATCGGCAATCAACCGCTGGGTGTTGTTCGAACTGGATGCCTGCATCAATGAAGTCGATAAAGCACTGGCCGACTATCGTTTTAACGAGGCGGCGGCGAGTATGTATGCTTTTGTCTGGGGCGTGTATTGCGATTGGTATGTCGAGGCGGCGAAGGTGGCATTGTACGGCGACGATGAAGCGGCCAGGAAGGAAACGCAAATCACTTTGCTGACCGCGCTGGACGGCTGGTTGCGTCTGTTGCATCCGTTCTGCCCCTACCTTTCCGAAACACTCTGGCAAACGTTGCACGGCGAAGCTGCGCGACTGGTGTCGAGCAACTGGCCGCAGGCGGCGTGGCATGCGCAGGCATTTGTCGAATCGGGAAGCAGCATGCGGCATGTTATGGATGTGGTATCCGGTATTCGTTCGATTCGCGGCGAAATGAACATCTCACCGGCCAAACGTCTTGATGCCAGCGTTGCCTGCGATGCGGATTTGCAAAACATTCTGGCCTCACATGCAGATAGTATTTGCGCGCTGGCAAGACTGGAAAATTTGACATGGTTGCCGCGTGATGCGGAGTTGCAAGCGGCGGCTGTTGCGCCGTTGGATGCGGCGACGGTTTACGTGCCGTTAGCCGGATTGGTGAATGTTGAAGAGGAATTGGCGCGGCTGAATAAAACGCAGGATAAACTGGCTAAAGAGATTGCCAAATTGCAGGGGCGTATTGGCAATCCGAAATACCGTGAAAACGCACCTGCCGAGGTGATTGAAAAGGCGGAAAATGATTTGGCGGCACTACGTGGCCGACAGCAGGAAGTGCAGGCGGCTATTGCGCGGCTTGCTGCGATGTGATCGGGTGGATGGGTTTAATGCGGGGAGGGTTCAGGTTCTTTTGTGATGGAGATCATCGCCGATAAGATCTGAGTGCTTAATTTTGGCAGCGATGATGCGATACAAGAAGTAGACGCATCAGTAAGGAGGCTGTCATGAATATCCAACGCGCTCGTCAAATTGCCAATTTATTCAGTGGTTCAGAAGCAGAACATGTGAAAGCCTTGCATGTGGAAGAAATATCCGGCGGTCTGTTGGTCCGTTATCAGGGGCACGCCTGTTTCTTTGTTCGTGAAGCCTGTTTCTGGCCTTTTGTTTTTAAGGTGGCTGGTTCTTCTTTGCGCGAGATTGCCGAAATTGAACTGAAATTGGCAGCTTAGCCCGTTGCGGGAACAAGCCTGAAGCCTTTTCCAGATGTTTTTGAAGCGTGATGAGCGATGCTTCGGTTTGCTGTTTCTCCCATGTGTTGTAATCCTCATGAGACTGTGCCGACCACCATGCTAAGGAAGCGCTGAATAACTCATGATTTGCGATAGCGCACGCAAAACAGGCAATTTCTGCGTTAAAGATTTGAGCAATAGCAATACTATTGCTTGAAATCCTTGCCTTGAACTTGTCTGTTTTGCGCGACACTCTCATCAAACCGGAGTTATTCAGAGCTTCCCTAAGGAAGCGCTGAACAAACCATGATTCGTGCTGCTGCATGTAAAATAAACGATTTCCGCGTTAAAGATTTGAGCACCACAGGTATTTCCTCCGGTCAC
>QILF01000029.1 GCA_003233235.1 Zetaproteobacteria bacterium | reverse complement strand
AGAATTTTCCACTTACAATTTCGAACAGTCGGATACCGCTTGGCTGCACGAACAATTCGATCATGCCGAAGGCGATTGCAAACGCCTGACTGAATCAAACCTTATTCTCCCGGCTTACGAAGAAGTGATGAAAGCATCGCATGCATTCAATTTACTTGATGCCCGGGGCGCGATTTCTGTCGCCGAACGGCAGCGTTTTATCGGTCGGGTACGTGGATTAGCCAAAACCGTGGCACGCGCTTATGCGGGGGTGGACGAATGAGTAACAAACCACTTCTGATTGAAATCGGCGTTGAGGAAATCCCGGCAGGCGTAGCGCCGCGCATGGGTAATGCACTTAAACTGGCGATTGAGACCCTGCTGTCCGATGCGAATTTGCAGGTTTCCGAACTGAAACTGGGCGTCACACCGCGCAGGCTTCTCATTCACACCGCCGAATGTCCTGTCATGCAGGATGATCGTGAAAAAACCATTTGGGGGCCACCGGAAAAAGTGGCATTCAACGATGGCGAACCCAGCAAAGCCGCCGAAGGTTTTGCTAAAAAATCCGGCCTGAATGTTGCGGATTTTGAACTGGCCGACAAAGGTGATGGCAAAGGCTTGTATATGAAGGCTGTGCAAACGGTGAAGGGCCGCAAAGTAGCCGACATCATTGCCGAAGCAATGCCTTCGATTTTACGCAAGCTACCCAGCCCGAAACAAATGAAATGGAATGACGGCGACAAACGCGACGATGCATTTATTCGCCCGATTCGCTGGATTGTGGCGCGTTTGGGCGATGAGGTGATTCCATTTTCATTTGCAGGTGTCGAATCAGGGAAAATATCACGTGGTCATCGCGTGCACGGCTGCACAGGCGAAATGGATGTGAACGACCCGTTTGCATGGTTGTTGCAACAATCCGTGATAGCAGCACGCGATGTGCGAAAGTTTGAAATTGGCACGCAATTGGCCGATGCAATGAATGCCGCACAGGTTGAACTAATCAAAGATTGCGACCTGCTCGAAGAAGTCACTGATTTAACCGAATGGCCGCATGTTATTACCGGTCGTTACGACGAAGACTTCCTGCGCCTGCCGGAAGAAGTGGCACGTATCGAGCTGAAACACCATCAGCGCTGTTTCGCCGCACAAACAGCGGACGGAAAGACCTCCAACGTCTTTTTCGCGGTTGCCAACATTAAATCAAAAAATCCGGCAGCAGTGGCGCACGGCAATGAGCGCGTAGTCAATGCGCGTCTGGCCGATGCGATGTTCTATTTTGAACGAGATCCACAGGAATCCTTGGAAGCGCGTGTCGAAAAGCTTTCCGAAGTCGTTTTTCAGGACGGCCTCGGCATGGTCGGCGATCAGGTGCACCGTCTGCGCGGCTTTGTATTGGACAAAACTAGGGTTTTGGGCATAAAAGACGACGATGCCAACGATGCCCAACGCGCCGCCTATTTATGCAAATCCGATCTGACCACCGGTCTGGTCGGTGAATTTCCCGAATTGCAGGGTTATATGGGCGGCATTTATGCAAAAATAGACGGTGAAAACGATGCCGTTGCCAAGGCCATCGCAGCCCACTATGCGCCGACAGGTGCGGATGACAATTTGCCGGACAATGCTATTTCCCGCGCCATCGGCATTGCCGAACGCGCCGATAAATTACTCGGTTATTTTCACCTCGGACGCATCCCCACCGCCAGCGCCGATCCGTTCGGCTTGCGCCGTGCCGCCATCGGCCTGATTCGACTGCTCGAAAATGCAAGCTCGCCGGTAAAATTAACGCTCACACAAGTGCTTGATGAAGCTGCCAAACAGTGGAATCAGCAGCGTGTCACCATCGCCATCACTGACGAAACAAAACAAAAGGTGCGCGATTTCATCCATGACCGCTTGCTTGGCATGGCTCATTTCCCCAACGCGTTGCATGCTGCTTTGGGAGCCTCAGTGGAGCGGCCCATGTATCAAACCGCCGTTGTAGCAGATTTACTTTTCCATTTTTCAGATTCGGAAATCGGTCAGGCAGTCGCCGCCGCCAATAAACGCATCGCCAACATCCTGAAAAAAGCGGGCAACATTTCCGGCAATATTGATGCTGCACTATTCAGTGAAAGTGCCGAAATATCTTTGTTTTCTGTACTTGAAGAAACGGAAAAAGATTTTCCCGATAATCCCGAGGCGCAACTTAATGTACTGGCCTCGCTGCGCGAACCCGTCGATACTTTCTTCGACGATGTTATGGTCATGGCGGAAGATGAAAAGGTGAAAAACAACCGTCTGGCGCTGCTGGCCCGTTTGCGCGCGCTGTTCCTGCGTTTAGCGGATGTGTCGCGCCTGTAGTGAGCCTGCCGGTCATGGACATCCCGATTGCTGATACGCTAATTAAATTGTTTGCGGCGTGGTTGCTGTTGCTGGGTGCAGCGGTTTGGGCGTGGCGGGAAAAGCTCGATCTCGGCAAACGCATGCTGCTGGCCAGCCTGCGCGGATTGATGCAACTACTCATTCTCGCCTTCGTGCTGGATTACATCTTCGATATTCGTTCGCACTGGGCGCAGGCGCTACTTGTGCTGTTTTTCTGCATTCTTGCCGCACGCACTTCCGCTGCCCATCACAGCGAACCGAAACAGGCGTGGCTGGCTGCCAGCTTGGGGCTTGCAAGCGCTTGTGCTGTCACCTTGCCATGGCTGGCGATAAGCGGCGCAGTCGATGCGGATACGCGCACCCTGATTCCGCTCGGCAGTATGATTGCCGCCAATGGCATGAATGCCGTATCGCTGATGTATCACCGTATGGACGATCCGATTGCAGGTATCGAAGGCTTGCGCGCAGCGATGATTCCGCCGGTGGATACCTTGCGGGTGGCGGGTCTGGTACATATGCCGGGGGTTTTTGTCGGCATGGTTTTAGCTGGCGCAGCTCCGCTGGCCGCTGCCAGTGCGCAGTTGATGATACTTTACATGATCGTCGCCTCCGGTTTTACTGCGTGCATGGTGAGTTTTCTAACACTGAATCATTTGCGCAAGGCGCAAACATGACGATAAGGACACACGCATGCGTTTGAAACGCGTCGAACTGGCTGGCTTTAAGTCGTTTGTCGATCCGGTTAAAATAGAACTGAGTGACGGCATCACTGCCATCGTTGGTCCCAACGGTTCCGGTAAATCCAATATCGTTGATGCGATACGCTGGGTACTCGGTGAGCATTCAGCACGGCAATTGCGCGGTGGTGTGATGGACGATCTGATTTTTCAGGGTTCGGAAACCCGCCCGCCAGTCGGCATTTGCGATGTAGAATTAACCTTCGCCGTACAAACCGGACAACTGCCCAGCCCGTGGCACGAGATGAACGAAATCCGTATTCGCCGTCGTTTGATGCGCGAGGGCGGTTCGGACGCGTTTATTAACGGTAAAATGGTGCGCCTGAAAGATATTGTTGATCTTTTTCTTGATACGGGCATTTCCACCCGTGCTTACGCGATCATTGAACAAGGCTCAATCACGCGCATGGTTTCCGCCAAGCCGGAGGAACGTCGCGCCATGCTTGAAGAGGCTGCGGGGGTCATGAAATACCGTGCCCGTCGCCGCGAAGCCGAGCGTAAAATGAAAGATACCGGACAGAATCTCGAACGCGCCAAGGATTTACTTGATGAGGTTCGTTCGCAATGTCGCAGCCTGAAACAGCAGGCTTCGCGCGCCGAGCGTTTCAAAAAAATGCAGGATGAATGGCAGGAAACGCAGGCGCTGGCCATGGGTATTCGCTTTCGCCAGCTTCGCCAGCGTCAGGAAAGAGAACAGCAGGAATTGAAGAATGCCGAACATGCCGAGGCCGAAATGGTGACCCGCCATGCCGCTTGCGAACGGCAGGTAAACGAAGCACGCGAACAATTATTGGCACATGAAGAAGTCGCGCAAACAGCACAGGATGGTTTACGCGCCGCCGAACAAAAACGTGGTGATATGCAACGTCAGGCGGAGCGATTGGCCGGTGAGCGGCGGTTGCTTGAAGAGCGTCTGAGAAGTACCAGCGCACGCCGCGAAGAGGGGCTGCAACGCCACCGGATTCTTGCTACAGAACTGGAAACACTGGAAAGAAAACTCGCCGGGCAAAGCGATGCCGTGCTCAACGAAGCACTTCACAAAGCGACGCAGGAAACCGAACAGGCGCAACAGCAACACGATGTTGTGCGCGCGGAACGCGACAGGGTTTTAGCCGAATTCGAACGCTTGCGCGGCCGCCATGCCGATGTGGCTCGACAACGCGAACAAGCCGAAATCAATCTCACCCGCATGCAGGAGCGACAACATCTGCTTGCCGGACGCGAAACAGAAATTAACGATCAATTGGAGCAAGCCGAAAAACGCGCTGCCGAGTTGAACGGAGAGCTTTCAAATGATGAAGCTCGCGCCCGCGACAGCGAGAACAGACTTGAACGTGCGCAGCAGGAATTGGATGCGGTACGCGGTAAACGCAACGCTTTGGAAGAAGAACTCAAAAACACACACGCCGAAACGCGCCGTCTACAAGGCGAAGTCGAAGCACTAAAAGGGCGTAGCGAAAGCACCGGCATTGATGCCGATGCCAAGCGTTTGTGGCGTGAATCCGGAGTTGTCTGGGTGGACGAATCCTTGCAAGTCGGTGAAGGCTTGGATTTTGCCGTTGCGGCGGCTCTGCGCGGTGAAGATGGCGATGCGCAACTTCCCGCAGGCGCGGAAACCGGTGCGTTGAAAGAACAATTACAAAGCGCAGATGCACTTCCCGTCGCATTCCATACCCATACCGGCATGCAATATCTAAGTGGCAGTCTTGGCGAAGCACTCGGATTGGATTCGAACCACCCGCTTTATGCGATGTTTGCCGATGTATTGCTGGTCGATGATATTATCACAGCCGGTGCAGCATTGCAGGCAAAACCGGCTGCACACGCGGCTGTCAGTCGCGATGGCTGGCGTTTGGAAGCAGGCGGCTGGCTGGTTCCTCCGGTTCGCAAAGCAGGCGTGCGGCGGTTGGCTGCACAACGCGAACTGCGACAAAAAACTGCCGAACTTAAACAAGCCGAGATGGCGCTAGGCAATATTGAGCAGCGGTTCAACGAAAGCGAAACAACGCTAAATGAACGACAACAGCAGTGGCAACAGGCACATATTGCAGCAACTGAGGCGCAAAGCGCTATGCACGCACGCAAAGCCGAGGCGGAGCGGGTATCGGCTGAAATTGAGGCTCTGGATTCACGCTTGCAACGACTGCGTCACGAACATCAGGAACTGGCGCAGGAACAAACCCATTGGGCGACACAGGCAAGTGACGATACGGCTTCAGACACAAATGAATTGCAACAAGCTGAAACCGCTTTGACAACCAGAAACGAGGCGGAGAATGCCGCTCGCCAACAGCTTGATCAGATGAAAAACAGCCGTGCCGCCGCCGCACAGGCATTGGCCTTGCATCGTCAGGCTGAAGAAAGCCTGCAACGCGATCATGACCGTTTGCATGATGAAGCCGAATCGCTGGCCCGGCGTATCTCCGACGACGAGCAGACACTGGTGGATTTGAACCGTGATATCGAACAGGCTGCCCAACACCAGCAGATGGATGCCGAGCTGCAAAATGCAGCCGAAGAAGTAGAAAAAATGCATCGTGAACTCAACGCACTTCGCCAACAGGGACATGAGCTGCAACAGCAGGCACTTGAGCATGAACGGCAGGAGCATCGTCTGCGTGCTCAGTGGCAGGAACGCGTTAATCAGCGCCAGCAACACGAAATTACGCTGGCGGCGGAAACTGCCCGCAGCGAGGATATGCAACAGGAAATTCAGCAACGCTGCCAGCAGCCTGCCGATAAACTGCTGCGCAAGCTGGAAAGCATGCAGGAGGAATTGAACGAATCTGCTGTATTGTCACGCGCTAGCGAACTGGAAGAGCGACTGAACCGTTTCGGTCCGGTCAATCTACTGGCCATCGACGAATACGAACAGGCAGCGGAACGCGAAATGTTTCTCGCTTCGCAAGCCGAGGATTTGGAAAGCAGCCTGAATACGCTAACTGAAACCATTGCGCGTATTGATCGCACGACCCGTCAACGCTTCAAAGAAACCTTCGAGCAGGCAAATGCTTATTTTAAACAGACATTCCCGCGCCTGTTCGGCGGCGGCAAAGCCGAACTACGCCTTGATGGTGAGGATTTACAGACGGCAGGTGTGGATATTATCGCCCAACCACCGGGCAAATGCCTACAGGATATAGGGCTGCTTTCCGGTGGAGAAAAGGCGCTGACTGCGGTGGCTCTGGTGTTTTCCATTTTCCGCATTAAACCGGCTCCGTTCTGTATTCTCGACGAGGTGGATGCACCACTTGACGATGCCAATGTCGGTCGTTTCGGCGATATGGTGCGTGAATTCTGCACCGATGTGCAATTCCTCAATATCACCCATAACAAGGTTAGTATGCAGATGGCCAACCGCATTATCGGTGTGTCGATGCCGGAACCCGGCGTATCACGCATCGTCGGTGTCGATCTGGAAGCAATGCCAACAGGCAAGTAGATCAGTCAACTATCCGGCACACATCCGACAAGCCACTTTAACGCACACATTTACCCCTGCGTTTGCAAATCACAACATTTAATTCTGTTTTTTCTTTTTGCACCTGTTCACTACAGAAAAACATGGCATTGAAATTGCTCGCTTCTTTCATACCGCTATCTCTGCAACACAGCAGATGGCCGGTTACAGGAGAGCAACGCGATGTCGACCCCCGTATCCAAGCTCCCGTCGCACACGGCGGAGGCTTCTCATGACCTGAATGACCTGCCCGGCGGCACATTTGCCCGCATCCTGCTTGAAGAAGACATCATTGGTGATCGTGAACTGGACAAAGCATGCCGCGTGCAAAAGCGCCTCGGTAAAAATAAGCTGCTGTCTACCATCCTGCTCGAACTGAATCTGATTAGCGAAGACGATCATCGACGTATCCTGCGCAAACACGGCAAGAATTTCCGTTTCGGTGATCTGCAATGCGAAATGGGCCATATCACCCTTGCCCAGTTGCGTGAAGCGGAAGCTGTGATGCAACGCAAACCAGGCACGCGCATCGGCGAAATTCTCATGCAAATGGATTTCATCAACGAAAGGGAAATGGCGCAAGCACTTTCCGATCAGCTCGGCCTGCCGTTGATTCATATTGATCTTGAAATGATTAATCTGGATTTGATAAAGTGCTTCGGCAATGCCTTTTTGCGGAAAAATCATCTTATCCCCTATGACGAAGGCAAGGAAAAGGTCTCCGTTATCTGTGCTGATCCGCTGAACAGCATGGCTATTCGCGAGATTGAGCAGCGAACGGAAAAGAAGGTCGATATCGCTATCGGCATCGAATCTGTCATAGAAGCCCTCATAAAACGCCTCGCGCATGGTGCGGGTCAGCACAATGGCACTGAAAATCACGACAATGCTCAGGATGTCGTGGATTCGATTTTTCTCGCCGCTATCCGCAATCGGGCTAGCGATATTCATATCGAACCGCTCTCCGACCGTACCCGCGTGCGCTTACGTATGGACGGCGTGTTGATTCATCAGACCGATATGCCGCGCGATCTGGCAGCGCGCGTAACCTCTGTCATCAAGGTGATGTCCGGTATGGATATCGCTGATTCCCGTCGCCATCAGGATGGTCGCATGTACCGCGAGGTCGGGCATGTGAAAGTGGATTTTCGCGTTTCCACTTATGTGACCTTATATGGCGAAAATCTGGTCATGCGAATTCTGCGGCGTGACGGTGGTTTGAAATCACTCGAACAGCTACAAATGAACAAAACGCTGCTCAACCGCTTCAAACACGAAGCACTGGATGTGCCGACCGGTGTTATTATCATCACAGGCCCGACCGGTAGCGGTAAAACCACCACCCTTTATGGCGCTGTCGATTACCTGAACCAGCCGAACATCAAAATCATCACCCTTGAAGATCCGGTGGAATTCGCCATCGACGGTATCATGCAATGTTCGGTGGATGTGAAAGCCGGGCGCGATTTTAACGCCTCGTTGAAGGCGGTCATGCGACAGGATCCGGACATCATCGTACTCGGTGAAATCCGCGATAAAACCTCCGCTCAGGTTGCCGTACAAGCGGCACTAACCGGGCATAAAGTGCTAACGACCTTTCATACCGAGGATTCCATCGGCGGCCTGCTGCGCCTGATTGACATGGGCATTGAAACCTTTCTGATTTCCTCGACTGTGGTCAGCATTCTGGCTCAGCGGCTGGCACGTACCATCTGCCCCGACTGTCGGCAGGCTTACCTGCCCGACCCGCGCACCGCGCATCTCATCGGTCTGGACAATGAAACGCTGAGCAACCACACCTTCCATCGCGGAATCGGCTGCGCCACTTGCAACGGCACAGGCTATTTCGGACGCACCGGCCTGCACGAGCTGCTGGTGCTCAACGATGCAGTACGCTCAGCGATTCTCGAACGCAAAACCTCGCATGAGGTGCGCGAAGTAAGCTGCTGCACCACCAAGCTGCTATCGCTGATGGAAAACGGGCTTTACAAGGTGCTCAAGGGCATAACAACAGTGGAAGAAGTCTATCGCATCGCACCGCGCTCGCATTCGGGGCGCTCACTACAAGAAATCATCGAACTTATGGAGGAAGATGAATCATGACTGTTCCGGAAGAAAGACTTGCCGAGGAAATTAGAACAAAACGACTGCACCCGAACGAAGTCCAACTGACCGGCATCAGCATGGATGTCGAAAACCAGATTGGAAAATTGTGGCAGACATTCGCCGCATAAGGAGCATCAAATGGGTATGACATCAGACGATATCGCCACACGCATTCGGCAGAGATTTAACAATGGCGAAGCGCGGCTTCCCGTGTTGCCGGATGCCGTGCTCAGGGTGCGCAGTGTTATTGCCGATGAAAGCAAAGGCAGCAAGGATATCGCCGCTGTTATCTCCGAAAATCCCGCATTCTCCGCCTCCGTGTTGCGCATCGCCAACAGCGCCCGCTTTAATCCATCGCACAACGAAATTCGCAATCTACCCATGGCCATCCAGCGCATCGGCTCAAAGCAGGTACTGCAACTGATGATGGGCATTGCCAGTCGCTTGTACATGCAGGTCAAACAGCCGGAGCTACAGGAAACCATCCGGCGCAATTTTAATTACTCGCTGGCGGTAGCAATCGCCGCCCAACATCTGGCTCAGATGATACCGCAGGTGCCACCGGAGGATGCTTTTATCACCGGCCTGTTACATAAAATCGGCGTGCCAACGGTTATTTGCGCGGCCCCGGACGAAATGATGGCCTGCTGCAACCCGTCACTGCGTATTGAGATTTTGAAAAAACTGCATCGCGAAATGGGCGCGCGTTTGTTCCATTACTGGAATCTGCCCGATATTTTCGTACAGGTCATTCTGCATCAAGGCATCGAATCGGATGATCGGCCACGTGAAAAACTGATTGATTTTGTCGATGCGGCCAGTTTCATCACCCAGCACCTTGGTCATGAACCGTTGCTTGATTCCACTCCCGAAGACAAAGACCCCCTGCAATTTCATTCTGTCAGGCGACTGGGTATCGGCGAATCACATATTGCCGCCATCGAAATAGAACTGGACGACACACTGGAAGAAATGCGCCTCGCATTTAGCACCACCTGAAACCGGCCACACACGACAAGGAGACAAACATGAACTTTTGGCCCGCAACATCCAACGTAAAACATATTGATGAACCATTCTCTAACGAAATGCTAGAACAAAGTTATCCGGAAATAATGCCGCCGCCGTTTAATCTTGATTTAACAGATGGAGAGGGAATATCAGCGATTACGCAAGAACCACCAGCCGCTGACGATGCTTTTATATCACAATTGCAACAACGCATTGCCGCCATGCCCAAGCCTTCATGGGTCTGGCATGAGTTGCAAAGTGCTTTTGCACAGCATCAATCCATGCGCAAGATCGGTAAAATTATCGCTCAGGACACCATGCTGGCTGCTGAAATTCTACGTGTCGCCAACGCACCGGCATTCGGGCTGCTCAAACCCATCACCGATGTGGCGCGGGCGGTTTCGCATATGGGCAGCAATTTGGTACGCAGTACGGTGACCCGTCATTGTCTGGATAATGCACTGAATCACCACGTCGGATTTTACGATCAGCAGATGCTGTGGCGACATGCCATTGCCGTATCCGTACTGGCCGAACTGGTCGCCGGGTACGTGCCACACTGCAATACACACGAAGCTGCCACGCTTGGCTTGCTCCACGACATGGGCCGTATGCTGCTCAACCAAACCCTGAAAACATCGACCATGACCCCGGTAAATTCACTGCTTGAACCGAAAGGTTATATGCATTGGGAAGCGATGATGACCGGTTGCACACACATTGAGGCCGGGGTGCTGTTGGCCATCAATTGGAAATTACCGGGAACCATTGTTCAGGGGATCCGTTTTCACCACCATCCGGCGTATGCGCCTGCACAAGTCATCCCGGAAACGATTCGTAACGAGGTATTCGCCGTTTATGTCGCCGACCTCATTGCGATTCAAATGAAATTCCCCGGTGGCAGCCCGTGCAAAAGCCTGCCGCATCCGTCTTATGCCTCGTTGCTGCCTAAAACGTCGATTCAGGATATTTGCAACAGTAAAGCTGTCAGCAAAGCACTGTGGCAAATCTATGCCACGGATTTTTAGTTGGTATTTTTACGGTTTAGAAGTTTAATTTAGGCTCTGCTTGCCAAACTCGGCAGCTGATCCGGGAAACAGTCAAACCCATCCGCCCGCAGCACGGCGAATGCATGCGCCAGATTTTTATTTGCATACGTCGTTACGAATATCATCTTTTGGCATCATTCTATTCGGTAAAATTTACCACCTTTCGCTTCTCCGCGTTCCAATA
This sequence comes from Zetaproteobacteria bacterium, assembly GCA_003233235.1. Classification (GTDB taxonomy): domain Bacteria; phylum Pseudomonadota; class Zetaproteobacteria; order Mariprofundales; family Mariprofundaceae; genus UBA1543. The sequence goes on along the minus strand of QILF01000029.1, from coordinate 456 downwards.
CTTCCCGATGCCACATACAAAAACGACAAGTATACAATACACAGGTACTGAATTTTCACTTATGAGCCAGTGAATAGCCTAAATAAATAGCTCGAAAAAAGGTTTAGAACAATTACCCCTAATATGCTTATTGCAATAGACCATAGTGGATGACTTTTGATAAAATCTAATATCCTCAGATAAAGTGCTTTTTTCAGTTTTTTTAATTCCTTGTCAATATCATTAAGAAAGTTTCGGGGAACCTGTGCGGCCATAATTCGTGCACGACAAGACTCGCAAATGCGTGGTTTTTCAGTTGAGTAAACTATGTCAAACTTGTTTGCATTCATGTCAAAAAGGCAATTTCTGGTTTCATCGTGTGTTAGTGTATAAACACTGCCTGGCACTTTTTGGCCAAGTTCGTGATAAAAGCAGCAAAATTCGTAAATGTTTCTTAGAACAAAGTTTTCGAGGCTT
>QILF01000091.1 GCA_003233235.1 Zetaproteobacteria bacterium | reverse complement strand
ACCCAACCCACACCCGTTGCATCCGGCCCCAACGTGGGGTTTACACTTGGGGGTAATTTACCACTGACAAAATTCAAATATTCCAGCACACGCGAGCGAGCCCAATACATGTCCGTGCCATCTTCGAAGAGAATATAAACAAAAGAATAACCAAAGAAGGAATAGCCGCGCACCACCTTGGCAAACGGCACAGCCAGCATGGCTGTGGTTAACGGATAAGTCACCTGATCCTCGACCACCTGCGGTGCCTGTCCGGGATATTCGGTGAATACGATCACCTGTACGTCGGACAGGTCTGGAATCGCATCCAGCGGCGTATTTTTTACCGCCCAGTAGCCTGCCGCGAGCAGAAAACCCGTGGCAATCAGTACCAGAAACCGGTTTTTAAGTGAACTGTCAATAATCGCCTGAATCATGGGGAGTTATTTCTCCCCCTTGTTCGTATCCATGCCTTTCATATCCATGCCTTTCATATCCATGTCCTTCATGTCCTTCATATCCTTAGATTCAGCATCCATAGCAGGACGTGGATCGGCCACAGTTGGTTTTTTCACTTCCATCATCTTGGCGGCGGCTTCGCGTAGCTTGGATTCGGAATCAATAAGGAACTGGGCACTGGTCACAACTTCCTCACCCTCTTTTACGCCGGCGAGAATTTGCACCAGCCCACCCGAACTGATACCCAACTTTACATCACGCGGCTCATATCTTCCGGGACCACGCACCACAAACACCGCGTTACGGCTTCCCGTGCGTAGCACAGCTTCACTCGGAATGACAACGGCATTCACCTGCTTGCTGGCATGAATATTAACATCGGCAAACATATTGGGTTTCAGCTTCAAACCGGGGTTTTTAAATTCCAGACGTACCTTGATGGTACGCGTTTTGGCATTCAAATACGGGTAGATATAGGTTATTTTACCGCTAAATATTTCTCCGGGCAGAGATGCAAGACGCATATGAGCCTCATCTCCAACCTTGATCCACGGCATTTCATATTCGTAGACATCGACATAGGTCCACACATTCGACAGATCGGCGATCATGTAGATTTGAGTTTGCGGTGTAACATACTGTCCGTCGCGAGCGCCGATTTTGACCACGATGCCATCAAAGGGTGAATGGATGTGCAGAAATTTCATCACCTTGCGTTTTTTCTCCAGTTCCCTGATTTGATGCTCGGGAACATCCAGCAGCTCAAGCCGCTCGCGGGTGGAGCGCAGCAAATTCTTGGCGCCGCGCCGGATGTCCGGAAAAGGACTGCTTTTCAATATTTTCATATTATTCAGAGCCAGCAGATATTCTTCCTGACTGGATACCAGTTGCGGCGAATAAATCGACAACAGGATTTCACCTTTCTTCACCGGTTCGCCGGTTTCGTCTACACGCAACTTGCCAATCCAGCCTTCAGTCTTGGGGTGCAAGCGGGTAATGAGTTTTTCATCATAGTCCACGCGCCCCACGCTCTGCACCTCGCGGGTCAGGGTTTTTCGTTCGGCCAAAGCTGTGCGTACGCCAATGTTCTGCACCGTAACAGGATCGATTCTCACTGTGCCCGCAGGTTCATTGGCAGACTGACCATCATCGGCGAAGACCGGAATATAATCCATGCCCATATTATCCTTGGCCGGAACAGGTGAGGTCACCTCCGGATTCATCGGATTCCGGTAAAACAAAGGCTTGCGTTCACTATCCTTTTTAGCGCTTTGTCCATCCGGAGTTACCGGCGGCTTCTGGGATGCTAGCCAGTAACCGCCACCAGCACCCAATGCCAGAGTAATGATGGCAACTATGATATTTTTATTCATGTGTGCTCTCCTTAGTAATCTTTTTGCCGATGGCTGCTTCCAGACGCGCCAAACTTTGTCTGGCTCCCGTCAGAGCTCTCCAATACAGTGTTTCGTAGTTGTATAATGTAATCTGGGAACGAACGAGGTTAAGAAAATCCACTTTGTTCACCTGATAACCGGCCAGCATCGAATCGACGGTCTGGCTCGCTTGTGGAATAATGCCCTGTTTAAACAGCGATGCCTGATCCCTTGTTTTGATAAAATCGGCCAGTGCGGTTGATGCTTCAGACCAGACCGCTTCGGTATTGTCACGCAGTGCAAATTCTTCTTTCGCTACATTCGCCTTGCGTTGTTCCAGGGCGCGATCCTGTTTAGTCGAGGTGTAAATCGGCAGATTGAAACTTAAACCCAGAGAAGTAAAGTCCGCGCGAGTGCCGCGGCGGCCTGTATTGTTACCCTGACGGAAGCCATATCCCGCACCAATCTTGAAATCAGGATAATAATCCAGTTCGGCAAGGTCCACCCGTTTTTTGGCTGCCTTAATCCGCTCGCCCTGACTGGCAAGCAACGGGCGATCATTCAATGCCATCTGGTGCAATTCGGCTTCCGTCGGCAATCCCGGAAGTGTTTCTTTCACCTTACCCGGCAAGAGAATCGACAAATATGTAGGACGATTTAACAAAGCGTTTAAACGTGATTCTGCGTCCTTTCGTGTACCGACAAGTTGAATTTCAACATCCAGCAACTTGGAAAGTTCCACCTGTGCCAGCAACACATCCTGCTGCAAGCCTTCGCCTACCTTGTACTTGGTTTCAGCTATCCTTATAAACTGCCTGAGTAATTTCTGATTGCGTTTGACAATTTCCAGAGCCCTGTCCAGATAAAATAGATTCCACCAGGAAATCTGCACATTACGTATCAGTCTTAAACGGGTTTCCACAACATCATAACTGGCCGATTCCGCCTCAAACTGCGCGGCTTCCTCTCTGGCCCTGAGTTTACCCGGAAAAGGTATTTCCTGTGACAAACCAACCCTCAACTGCGTCATATTCTCCTGCGTCGCAGAAAACGTATCCACCGGCAGATTCACGGCATCGAAAGCGATATGCGGATCGGGAAGCGTTCCCACCTGAGGCGAGATTTCGGCAATAGCTTTGGCACGGCTTGCCATGCCTGCAAGCCCCGGATTATCCTTTAAGGCAATGTTCTCTGCTTCGGCAAGCGTAAGAAGCCCACTTTGATGCTGTGCAGGTGCATTTTGCTGCAATCCTGTTTCGACCTCCAAAAGCGGAATATTTGATTCGCCCGCAGAAGCGGCTTGGGACAGCACCAATGCAAAAGCACATATAGCATAGATAGATTTATACGAAAAATTCAAGGAATCCTCCTCCAAAGTCTTTGTGTGGCGTTAAAATACACGACAAATGCCACATCATTAAATGACGTGACATTGGAAGAAAGATTAGATCAGACTAAGATACGTTGACTGATTCTATAGAGAAGAGAAGACGAGCGTGGCGGCCCGGTCGCCATACGGGTGGCAATCAGACCTGTCGCTTCGCTCAATTGCGGATGTGCAACAGCCAAGCCGAAATCGCCCGGCAGCAACAGCGCAACCGGAGCGATGAAAATAATCGATGAACTCGACAACTGATCGGGCTGATCGCAATGGTAGCAGTTGTCCGAATGATCACCGGATTGCTGATTACCGGCAACATTGGACTTGGCACAGTGCGCATGCACATCCTGAGTTCTCACAGACTGCGAAATCTCATGCGCATCAGCCGTTAGCAGGCAGAAACCGGTAAGAACAAGCTGCACGGCAAATACACCCGCTAGAAGGCGGGATAGAGCGTTCATATGTCTTTTACGCGATTTCACGGCGGCAAGGCTAGACGCCACAAGATTAAAGTTCAATGAAATATAGCGAATTATTAATCCAAATCAGGAGCCTGTCGGACTTATGTGGATCGTAGCGAGCAGGCGGGGAAGCGAGGTCAAAATAGCATGGTTTTAAGGCGCATAGTGGTAACTATGTAACGAAAAACCGGCTGTTTTGGGCCGCTACCCCTGCCGCGCAGTAGATTTATCATAAGTCCGACAGGCTCTTGGAGCTTTCCTTTTGCAAGTGGCTCTAACAAAATTACATTTGCCTGTTGCTGTTATCGGGTTAGCGTTGCAAACAGTAAATTGAAGAGGATGATGCGGAAGCATGAAAAGATAATGAAAAATGGCAGATAATACGATGACGATGAAGAATCGAATCATTCATTGGCTAGTGCCACGATTAATCAATGTGGTCATTGTTTTTATGTCGGGGACCATTCGTTGGCAAGTCATTGGTAAACGTGATTACGTTGGCGACGAACGGTGTATTTATGCTTTTTGGCACAATCGATTGCTAATGGCAGCGATTTTTGTAAAAACAAGGCCCGCGTATACGCTTATTTCCGATCATCGGGACGGCTCTTTTATCGCCGATACCATGCGCCTTTTTAAAATTGACAGTATTCGCGGCTCATCAACTCGCGGCGGAGCGAGGGCTTTGCTACAGATGATTCGCAAATTTAAGCAGGAGGATTGTGCGCTTGTGATCACCCCGGATGGCCCGAAAGGACCGCGTGAAAAAGTGCAGATGGGCATTGTTTTTCTGGCCAAAAAAACAGGCGCTCCCGTTTGTTCCCATTGTTGGGCGACAAAACGACATTGGCGGCTCACCTCATCATGGGATCATTTCTATATTCCGAAGCCGTTCACAAGCGGTGTTCATATCTTTAGTGAAGCCGTTTCAATCCATCCGGATGAGGACAATGAGGTGGCGTTAGCGCGGATTCAGGCAGCGATGGATCAAACCCGGGAAAAGGCAGAGGCCTATTTCCAATGAACGGAAACACAAGACTTCGTGTGCGACAATATCCAACCAGCTTTATTCAGCACTCCCTTGGATGAACCAACACATGAATAAGACGAAACATCTACATATTTCCGGCATTTGTGGTACCGCGATGGCGGCGATTGCATATTTGGCACTGGAGAGCGGTTGGCGGGTGACCGGTTCCGATGCCAGTGTTTATCCGCCGATGTCCGATTATCTGGCTGAAATGGGCATTGAAATCCAGCCGTTCAATGCCGCTAATCTTTCCCCTGCTCCCGATTTGACAGTCATTGGCAACGCCTTGTCACGTGGCAACGAAGAGCTTGAAACGGTGCTTTCCGAAGGCCTCGCATACACCTCCGGTGCACAATTTATCGGTGATAATGTGTTATCCGGACGGCATGCACTGGTGGTCGCCGGGACACACGGCAAAACAACAACAGCCAGCCTGCTGGCGCATGTGCTGCATTTCGCGGGGCGGGAACCGGGTTTTATGATTGGTGGCATTCCCGAAAATTTCGGCGGCGGTGCACGTCTTGGTTCAGGTACTGCATTTGTGCTCGAAGGCGATGAATATGACACCGCTCTTTTTGATAAACGCAGTAAATTTCTTCACTACCATCCGAAAACGCTAATTTTAAACAATTTAGAATTCGACCATGCCGATATTTTTGATGGTTTGGAAGCCATTAAACGCCAATTTCATCATCTCCTGCGCACGCTTCCCTCAAACGGAAATATCATCGTCAATGCGGATGATGCCAATCTGACCGATGTGCTGAATCGCGGCTGCTGGACGCCGCTTGTCCGCTTCGCCCGTTTTGGCAATAGCGATGCAGAATGGCAATGGCAACCACTGCGTAACGACGGTTCCGCCTTTTGCCTGTATCGGCATGGACAAAAAGTCATCGAATGCAACTGGTCGATGATTGGCATTCACAATATCACCAATGCCTGCGCAGCAGCGGCAGCGGCCAATTCGTTTGGCATCCCCGTTGAGAAAATCGGTGAAGCCTTCGCTTCATTTTCAGGAGTCAGACGACGCATGACGCTGGTCGGCAAAGCGCGCGGCATCCGTATTTTTGACGATTTTGCCCATCATCCAACGGCAATCGCCGGTATCGTTTCGGCTGCAAAAGCATCGATGGCAGGCAAAGGGCGGCTTTGGGTGGTTGTCGAGCCGCGTTCCAATACTATGCGCAGCAGGATTCATCAGGATCGACTTCCGGATTGTTTTAGCGCAGCCGATCATGTCGTGTTTGTGCCAGCATCAGGCGGAAATCTTGCTGCCGATAAATTGCTTGATGCACTGGCTGTGTGCACAGCCATTGGCAAACACGCGCAGGTACTGCCCGATGTCGAAACCATCATCGCCCACATCGTTACCCATGGCGCTCAGGGTGATGACGTGTTGATTCTCTCGAACGGCGGCTTTGAAAATATCCACCAACGGCTTCTCACAACCCTGGGTAAGCTCTAACCTTAATCCATCACCTTTTTTCTAAGGGACTTTATTTTTCCGCGTTTGCTTTTGCTTTCCAGTATCCGCTTTTTGGAGGATAACGACTGGCGGGTCGGTTTTCTTTTTTTGGCCACGACGACGGCCTTCAGGATTAATTCCCGCAACCGGTTCAGTGCGTCCGTTTTATTTTTTTCCTGACTACGATAGCGCTGGGCCTTGAGGATGATGATACCCTCGTTGCTGATGCGGCGGTCACGCAGTTGCAGGAGACGTGCTTTGTAGGATTCGGGTAACGATGAAGCGGCAATATCAAAGCGTAAATGTACCGCGCTGGAGACTTTATTTACATTCTGGCCGCCTGCCCCCTGCGCACGAATAGCATGCATATCAATTTCATCGTCGGGCAGACTTATGTGTGCGGATATTTCAAACATACGATGCGTTTTCTCCTATTGGAAGTGAAAAAACGGAGGGAAGATGTATTTCCATGAGCTTCCCCATAAAAGAATAAAAACTCTCGAAATATATGGTGGAGCCGAGCGGGATCGAACCGCTGACCTTCACATTGCGAACGTGACGCTCTCCCAACTGAGCTACGGCCCCTTATATTTGCTTGCGACGAATTGTAGCGACAATTACGCTGGGGAAAAAGCAGAAAACATTGTCGCTCATTTTCCAAGATGTTTTCGAGGAGTTTATGTGACACATCCGCCGCAGCTTATTCTATTCGATTGCGATGGCACACTGATGGATTCACATCATCATATTATTGCCGTCATGCAACAGGCATTTATCGGATCCGGGTTTGAATCGCCTGCCGACAATGCCATCGCAGGCGTTATCGGTTTGTCGCTCGAACATGCGGTGCAACATCTGCTGCCGCAGGCTGAAACGCCTGTGCATGATGTCTTACAGGCGGAATACCGACGGCTGTATCGTATTTTACCGTCAGAATTCACATTATTTGAAGGTGTACACGAGACACTGGCGATGTTGCAGGAACGCGGTTACTGGCTGGGTATCGTTACCGGAAAGTCGCTCGCCGGTTTACAGCGGGTGCTTGATGAATTTAACCTCGCGGCGTTTTTTCTGGTGCTGCGTACTGCGGATCAATGTCCTTCCAAACCGCATCCGGCGATGGTCAACGAATGCATGCATGAAATGGGTGTGGAAAGCATGCAAACCACCGTGATCGGCGATGCCTGCATGGATATGCAAATGGCCTGCGCAGCCGGGGCACGGGCGATTGGTGTATCATTCGGCGTGGAAGATGCAGCGGCCTTGCGCACTGCCGGAGCTGGCCATGTGGTGGACTCCTTCGCGGCGCTACTGGAGCATTTTCCGCACTTGCAGAGCCTGCATGTATCATCCACGATGCGTTGATGAAAAAAGCAGCCAATAAAACCATTCGTTATTCTCTTCTCGGGCTTGTTCTGCTGGCCGTGCTGCTGTTCGCAGCGCCATTTTTTATTGATGCCAATCAATACAAATCCCTGATTATCGATCAGGCTGAAAAAGCCACCGGCAGGCAAATTGAAATTGGCAAATTACATGCCTCGCTGTTCCCGTGGGTCGGCGTACGCATGGATGACGTACACATCGCCAATCCGCGAGGCTTTAGCAATCCCGACGGTAAACCCGGCGATGGAACCAGCGATTTTCTTTACGTGAAAAGCCTTGATGTGCAGGTAGCACTGCTGCCGCTCATCGGTGGCCGTTACAAAATCGAACGCTTTGTGCTCGACGCTCCGAAATTGCAGTTGGTGCGCGATGCAGACGGATTTAGCAACTGGGAGGATTTGTCTCCTTCAGCCGCTTCCGGCACGGCAAGCACTCAGCGTGCAGCAGCGCCATCAACAGCGGCTAAAAAGCGGGCCACAGGTGGCGGTAGTAACGCTATTTTAGCTGCACTAAGTGCGAAATCACTACGCATGAATAATGGCGAAGTGCACTACCGCGACGCGCGGAGCGGGCGTAATATCCTGCTTAATAAACTGAATATCGAAGTGGACGATGTGCAGATGAAACGACCTGTTTCCGTACGTATTTCCGCGAATCTGGGCGGAGATGATTTCTCACTGGATGGCAAAATCGGCCCGCTGGATAGTCCAGACGCGTTTAACGCCGCACGCCTTCCCCTGAAAGGGCATTTCAGCCTGCCTTCCGCATCGCTGAGTAAATTAGCCGAGCTGATTCCTGAACTCAGCGCACTCGGCGAAGGAAAACTCAGCGTCGATGTGCAACTGGAGCAGCATCCCAACGGCGAGCGGGTCATAAATGGTTCGCTGGAACTGTACAATGCACATAAGCTGGCGATCAACCTGCGTGCGCAAATGCCCGATACGACCAGTATGCAGATTGAGTATTTAAAAACACAATTGGACGACGTTGAGCTTGCCGAACTTAAAGGCACGCTGCGCGGCCTCAACCGCAAATTGCATTATGAGATGCGCGTCAATACACCCGAACTCACACGCCAGCAACTCGCCACATGGTTACCGGAAATCAATACCATGTATGCTGCACATCCCGCGCCGTGGGATAAAATCAAGCTCGGTATGCTGGTCGCCGGTAATAGCAAACAAGTCGATATTCGTAACCTTCAATTGCTGCTTAACGGTGAGTTGCTGCAGGCTTCGGGCAATGTCAATTTTGCCGCTGCACCGGGTAAAGGACCGGATATCCGTTTGCGTATTGCTTCGCGTGATCTGCATCTTGACCCGTGGTTACCGCAACCGGCTGCGGATTCCGGTAATCTAAATAAAAATACGAACATACCCGCTGCCGCCACACAAACCACCAAGCCTCAGGCGCTGCCTGTCGCTGATTCCGGACCGGCACAACAGGCCGGTGCACGGATCATTCCTGCGGGAAAACAAGCGAATGCAATTTCCGGAGAGGAGAATGCCAATGCGGAAGCACCTGTGCCGCAGAAACCGGCAGAGCCGGATTTGCGTTTCCTCAAGACATGGAAAATTGCCGCCGTGGTGCAAGTGGACAATCTGTTTTTACGCGGTCTTGATATGTCGCGTTTGCGCGCCGATGTGAGTGGGAAAAACGGTATTATTCGTATCAACCCGCTGCATTTCGAGTTGGCGGGAGGCAACGTCGAGGAGAAAGCGAGTTTGAATGTCGGCGTTTATCCAGCGCGCTGGAGCGAAGCGGTAAAGGTCCGTGAAGTGCAGTTGCAACCGGTGCTTAAGGCACTGGCCGATAACGATATGTTGACAGGAAAATTACAGATGGACACGCATTTTAGCGGCATCGGCTTGCTGCCGGATGCCGCTGTGGCGCACCTGAACGGCAAGGGTAATCTGCTACTGCGCGATGGCAGCATCAAGGGTGTGGATATCCCCGGTACGTTGCGCAATATCAGAACTCTGGGCCAAGGCAGTAACGAACGTAAAAAAACGGATTTTTCACAGTTGTCGGGGAGTTTTAAAATTAACAACGGCATCGTTAAAAATGATGATTTATTCATGGCTTCACCGCTGTTCAGGCTGACCGGTTACGGCGTGGTCAATCTGATTGCGCGACAAATAGATTACCACCTTAAACCGCGTCTGGTCGGCTCACTGGTCGGGCAAGGCGACACCCAATCGGTACGCAAAGGATTGGAAGTACCGTTACGTCTCATCGGCCCGTTGGATGCGCCGCAGGTAAAACTGGAAGTAAACCTAAAAACCCTGATTGACAATAAAGAGGCTGTTCGGGACATCATCAAAAACCGCAAGAGCATCTTCAAGAGCCTGCTCAAAGGTCGCCTGCCGCAAACCCGGAATCAGCAGACACCTGCAGCGGCAAACCCTCAGTCTGAACCCATCAAACCGGCACGCATCAAACCGGCGCAGCCGCAAACGACCCAGCCACCAGCGCAAAAACCCCTGAATCAACTGCTCAATAAGTTTTTACCGGGCTTGTAGGTTAAGAAGTCCGTGTTTGAACGCTTACGACTGCACCCGGATCGGCCACAAGCACGGCTGATTCGCCATACTGCTGAATTGATGCGCAAGGGTATTGCCGCAGTCGTGCCGACGGAAACCACCTATGCACTGATGGCACTTCCTGACGCACACGATGCCATTGCCGCAATTGCCCGTCTGCGCTGTTTGGGTACACACCACTGGTGGTCGCTGGTGTGCAGCGATTTATCGCAGGCATCAAGCTATGTGCGCATGGATAATGAGGCACACCGTATCCTGAAACGCTGTCTGCCGGGGCCGTACACGTTTATCCTTCCGGCAAATTCGCGGCTTTCCAAGCGTGTTTTCGGCAAACGAAAGGATGTCGGCATTCGTATTTCGCAACATGCTGTTTGCCGGGCATTGCTGGAGGAATTGAACGAACCGCTGCTAGCCACTACGCTGATTTTTCCCGATGAAGGCGATGCTGCTATTGATCCGGAATCGTTTATTCCCCGCTTGAAGGGATCAAATATGCTGGTACTTGATGCCGGTTGGGGTGGCATGGAACCGACAACGGTGATTGATTTGTGCAGCGATGCACCGGAATTGATCCGCGAAGGTGCTGGCAACTGGCCCGATTGAATCAAGATCAACTGAATCAGTATAATATCCAGCGTTTGATACCGGGTTGATAACTCCCCTTCTCTTATTTCCCCTCAAGATTTGCTGCGGGAGCTTCTATGTGCACAAGCTTCATCCGGTAAATGTCAAAGCGGAAATCGCGGCTTTTCTGTCGTGGCCACGAGCCGCTGGCGGATTCGTTGGCGGTGACTGGGCCGTCGGTGGAAAAATTCAAGCCGTTCTGATCGTAAGTCAGTGCATGCAGCAGTTGGTTATTTCCCCAGCCAGCCATATGCAGGCCGCCGGGATAGGGATTTAGCGTGTAAATTGCTGTGGGTTGTTTGCCGGTGGAAATCCATGTATTTAGATCGTAAATAGCAAGAAACGGATGCCCTTCCTCGACGCTGACAACAGCCACGTAGCGCCAGTTGCGATCCACTTCAAAATCAGCAATTCGAGCAATTTGTTCGCCATTATTTATTTCCGATGCGAGCGTGTGCTTTGTGCCATTTGCATCCGTATGCCACCAGCGGATGCTGGCGGTTTCCTGTTCATCTTGTGCGCAAAGCGTACGTTTTTTGTTATGTATTGAAGCGGCACAGCGCGTGTGCTGATAATCGGGGTTCGTATTGTCAGTTTGTTTGGAACTGCGGGCGCGTTCGGGATAAGAAAAAACAGCAGCAGCACCGGCAATTGCACCGTTCATACTTTCCGGCAGCCCTTTTAGACCACGCAAATCAAAGAAAAAACCAACTGGCACAGCCGTTTAAACTCAATAATATCAGTATCGCTAAGGAGCCACTTGCAAAAGTCTGGGTGGATGAGTTGCAATCGCACTCGAAGTGGGAACGAAAATCGCCGCTCACGACTTTTGCAAGTGGCTCTAAGGAAGTGCTGATTAAAGCTGGTTTGATGGATTTACAATTCAAAACAAGTGAGTCCAAGGCAAAGATTACAAGTCATAGCACCGCTATGGTGACCGGAGGAAATACCTGTGGTGCTCAAATATTCAACGCAGGAATCGCTTGCTTTGGATGTAAAGATGCGAATCATGCTTTAATCAGTGCTTCCCTACCGGCGCATGCTTTCAACTTTTACGTTTGAGCGGCCAGAGCAGGGCGGTGATGGCAAAAAAGAAGACAACGGCAATGAGCAGACCCGGAATAGCGAGTACAACCGTAGGGTAAGTTCCGGACGGGAAGAATACGATGGCCTGATATGCAGCGTAGAAAGTGAAAGGCACGGTCAGCATGACGGTCAGCCCGCCCAGCCCGCCGCCCTTCAAATCCTTTATCTGGCGCAACCACTGCTTGTACGTCTCCGGCTGTTGATTTTCCGACACGTCTTTTCCCAATATTTCTTCTTCCGGCATTTTGTCTCCGTCGGTATTCCAATATTTCGATAAAGGTGTGGGCTTCTCGCCTGCGGGTCAAGGTGTGGATTCCGCACCGGGCTTGCTTTTGTGTGATGTATGATTTCCTAATGCCTTGGAAATGAGAATTTCCTGAAAAGCCACTTTCGGCCAGAAGCGGCCCTTCGAGCAAACGGAAAATGTCACGACAGCAGACTGTTCCCTGAATTCATGGAAGCAGAATCCGCGAAGCAAGCCCTGACCCCGAAGACTCCTCGACCCCGAAGACTCTCTCGACCCCGAAGACTCTCTCGACCCCGAAGACTCTCTTGACCCCGAAGACTCTCTCGAAGACTCTTGTACCATAAACGTTGGGAATTCAGGCCTGCTTTCTTGCTGCTAATTCCTTAACCGGACAGCAGTGAGTTTGGAACGGAAGGTTGCCTGATTCCGGCGCGAAAGCGCAAGGAAAAGTCTCCAATAGATGCAAATGGTACAATGTCAGACCTGAACCCCAAAGAGGTGCTGCAGGGCTAGCGCCCCGGATGCACCACTTTCACCCGAGCAGTTCTCTGCCGTATATAGCAGGAATCTGAGGTAATCGCCGTCACTTTTGGTACGAAAGATTCTTGTGCTGTTTCGGTCAGGATGTCAGTTATGGGGGTGGTGTAATTCAGGGGACAGTTTACCTATTATTGATATTTGATACTAACCGTTTAGGCTTAGGCAATGGCACGGATGGCTAGAACAGTAATACCGG
>QILF01000008.1 GCA_003233235.1 Zetaproteobacteria bacterium | reverse complement strand
GCCGGTTGCCGGGCAAGCGGCGATTGTACGCGTGATTCACAGATTGGCGGCGCAGGGAATCCGCGATATTGCCATTAATACGCACCATCATGCCGATGTTTTAATGGCATATTTGGGCGACGGTTCCCGCTTCGGGGTGCGGCTTTATTTCAGTTTTGAAGAAAGCTTGCTTGATTCAGGTGGCGGCGTACGGACGGCGATGGAATGCTTGCCCGGAGATGGACTTTTACTGGTGCACAATGCTGACGTATTGAGTGATATTGATGTGCGCGCACTGGCCGGAATTTGCCCGCAAACGGGTTGTTCTATCGCACTGACAGCGAATCCGGCACATCATCCAGAAGGTGATTTCGCGCTTTGCGATGGTCTGGTGTGTGGCGAAGCAGAGCCGCGTTATACTTTTTCCGGGGTGTCGGTGTGGGATGCGGCGGCGCTGCGTGGTTTTGCTACAGGGAAGGCGTTTTCGCTGGTTGATCCGCTACGTGATTTGATGGGCAGGCGACTTTGTGCGGGGCTGCTGCATCGCGGTGTATGGTTCGATATTGGCCGTCCCGGCGATTGCTTCAGGGCCGGACGCGAATTGAAGGGTAGCAAATGATTTTGCATGCGCAACTGGCCGAAGACTGCTTTGTTGTCGGGCGTTTTCCATTGAGTTTGTTATTGCTGATGAACGATGCCCGCTATCCGTGGTTTATTCTTGTACCACAGCGTGAAAATATAAGTGAAATTCAGCAGTTATGCCCTGCGGAAAGTCATCAACTGATGGATGAATCCTGCCTGCTGTCGGATGCGCTGCGTGAGGCGTTCGGCGGCGACAGAATCAACGTCGCGGCGCTTGGAAATGTGGTGGGCCAATTGCATGTACATCATATTGTTCGTTACCGCACGGATGATGCGTGGCCGATGCCTGTGTGGGGAAAGTTTGAGCCAATCCCGTATGTTGCCGGGGTGCGAGATACGACGATGGAAAAAATCGCAGCCAGTTTGTCAACACGTCGAGCCATATTTTTTTGCAAGGGACAGACAGAGTTTTGATTTGCAGCGGAGGTTGTTGTGAGAACATCGAGTGAAAAGAAGTTGCTTGTTGCCATGTTGGTGGCCATCGTCGCCGGTGGTGTCGCTGGCTATTTTCAGGGTCCGGCCATGCAATCGGTGGCTTGGCTCGGGACATTATTCCTTACGGCCCTGAAGATGCTGATTGTGCCGCTGGTTGCAGCCAGTGTGATTACCGGAGTGGCAGGTTTGGGTGATGTGCGTCGTTTGGGCCGGATGGGTGGTTATGCCGTTGCTTATTACGCTTGCACGACATTGTTCGCTGTGTCCATTGGTTTGTTGATGGCCAATCTCTGGCAGCCGGGTGTTGGTGTGTCGTTGTCGGCAGGCGCACATGCTCCGCCGGTCACGGTTGGCGATATCGGCATTCCTGACCTTATTTTATCGTTGGTACATCCGAATATTATTGCAGCGGCAGCAGATATGAAGCTGCTGCCGATTATTGTTTTTTGCATCGCTTTTGCCGCAGCGCTTTCCACACTCGGCGAGCGAGGTCGCCCGGTGATTGTATTTTTTGACGGTTTGAACGATGCCATGATGAAACTGGTTGAATGGATTATGTGGTTTGCGCCGATTGGTGTATTTGCGTTGATTGCTTCAAAATTGGGTGCGGCAGGGGGCGGAGAGGCGTTTGTTGCGCAGTTGGCGGGGTTGGGAAAATACGCATTGGCGGTGATTTCCGGATTGTTGACACATGCTGTACTGCTTTGTGTTTTACTCACGTTTCTGGCGCGCAGGTCGGCGTTTGAATATCTGCGCCACATGGCGACGGCACTGATGACGGCGTTTTCCACGGCTTCCAGCAGCGCGACGCTGCCGTTGACGCTGGAAGGTGTGAAAATGGCCGGTGTGGACGAAAAAGCACGACGATTTGTATTGCCGCTTGGTGCAACCGTGAATATGGACGGTACGGCGCTTTATGAAGCGGTGGCGGTATTGTTTATTGCGCAGGCGTATGGCATTGATTTGAGTTTCGGCCAGCAGATGCTGGTGCTGATTACGGCAACCATGGCGGCGATTGGTGCTGCCGGTATTCCCGAAGCCGGGTTGGTGACGATGGTGATCGTGCTGGAAGCCGTTGGTTTGCCGTTGGAAGGAATTGGCCTGCTGCTGGCGATTGACTGGTTCCTTGATCGTTGCCGGACGACGGTGAATGTGTTCGGGGACTCCGTGGGTGCTGCGGTGGTCGGGCGCATGCTTGCCGGTGAGTCGCGAGCAGCCGCTCCCTGAATATTCTTAAAGTGCGAAACATGGCTATTTTTTGTGATTTTAGAGCTTTTGCAGGGTAGGGTAGCCTTGTTTTTTGACGCAATGACGGAAACAAGCGATTTCATGGTGACATTTTTTACAGACGCGATATAGTGCGCGGCCTGATTTTCCGGAGGTAATGATTTTATGGCAACAGTAATTCGCCTGCAGCGCGGTGGCCGCAAAAAGCGCCCGTTTTATTCCGTGGTGGTGATGGACCAGCGCAATCGTCGTGATGGCGCTTTTATCGAAAAGCTCGGTTACTACGATCCGTGCACAGAACCTGAAGTTCTTGAGCTTAACATGGAGCGCGTTAATGCGTGGAAGGCCGAGGGCGCACAGCTTTCCGGTCGCGTCGCCAGTTTGGTTCGTCTGGCTGAAAATCCACAGTTGGCTGAAAAAGCACGCGCCAAGGCAGAACAGAAAGTTGCCGATAAAAAGGCCGCTGTAGAAGCCAAGGCCAAAGCCGATGCTGCTGAAGCAGAAGCTGCTGCGAAGGCCGCTGAGGAAGTCAAAAAGGCTGAAGAGGCTGCTGCTGCGAAAGAAGCTGCTGAAGCAGCCGAGGCAGAAGCCGCCGCTGAAGAGGCTCCTGTAGAAGAGGCTCCTGTAGAAGAGACAGAGGAAAAGAAAGACGCCTGAGCGTTTTCTTGAAGTCGGGGCGGTTCAAAAGCCGCATGGCCTGAAAGGTGTCCTGACTATTTTTTCAAATACCCGGCCTGCCATCGGTATCGCCGGGTATTCTTTTTGGCGGATAGGAAGAATATCTGATTCCGCCGTCTCCTATCGGGTCAATCGCTGCTGGCAGCATGGACGACGTATCCTTGCCGAGCTGGATGGTGTGCGCGATTGCGCTCAAGCCGATGCGCTTAAGGATATGCATATCTGGGTGTCTGCTGATGAAGTTCAAACCGCCGATGATGAATACCTGTGGGCTGATTTAATCGGTTGCGACGTGTATGTGGCGGGCGAAGAAGGTGATGGTGCAGGTGAACGGCTGGGTACGGTCATTGCGCTTGAGGAATACGGCGCACAGGATACGTTGACCGTGCGTACCCCGCAGCATGCCGAAAAAGCGGGTGAATGGCTGCTGCCGTTTATTGAAGATGTGGTGCGGGACGTGGATTTGAAGTCGCGGCGCATCATCGTAGTTTTGCCCGAGGGGATGGATGCATGTTTCACGCCCAAGTCTTAACGCTTTTTCCTGAATTTTTCGTTTCACCGCTGTCCTGCTCGATTCCAAAACGGGCGATTGAGGCAGATTTGGTGCATGTGGATTGCATACAAATCCGCGATTTTTCTACCGGTAAACACCACAAAGTGGATGATAATCCGTACGGCGGCGGGCCGGGCATGGTGATGAAACCGGAGCCGCTGGTGGCGACGATACGCGAAGCGCGCCGCCGCGATGCCGACACACATGTGGTTATGTTGACACCTGCCGGTGTGCCGTTTACCCAGAATAAAGCGTTGGAATACGTGGAAAAGCAGCATTTAACGCTGCTTTGCGGTCGTTACGAAGGTTTTGACGAGCGTATTTGCGATTATGTGGATGAACAGTTATCTGTTGGGGATTATGTACTATCCGGCGGCGAAGCGGCGGCGTTATGCGTTTTGGATGCAGTGATTCGTTTGCTGCCCGGCGTGCTCGGTTCGCCTGAATCGGCAGTACTTGATTCGTTCAGCGAAGAAGGAATTCTCGATTGGCCGCACTACACGCGTCCGGAGGAATTCGAGGGCAAAAAGGTTCCCAGCGAACTGCTTTCCGGCAATCACGCGGAAATCGAACGCTGGCGACGGGAACAATCCCGGTTGCGCAGTCAACAACGACGGGACAAGTTGTAAAGCACAGACCTACATTTCCTTAGCGTTTATCCGCTTGTAGATAAAGATAGGTGAAGCCTGCCGTTGCATTGATACCGTTTTTACCCATTTCAACCCGTTGCAAGATGATGCTGCTATCGCTGTTTTGAATCGCTGTGCCATTGCCGATTGAAAGACCGAGATTAATTCCACCTACGGCCCCCTCGTATTTTCCGGCAAGCTGATACGCACCCGGCTCGGGTCGATTGGCAAGCACGGCATAGCGGGTGTTGGCGCGTGGAACGATGGATACATCAAGTCCGAAACCGATACCGGTTTCACCTTTATAATGTTCGACACGCTTGCTTCCTGAAGGTGAAAATTCACAACGCACCTGCTTGGTAGAGTGAATGAGAAGGTTGATGCTGGAATGTGGAACGGTTGTGCAACTCAAGAGACCGATTCTTGCGTATTTTACACCTGCCACTGCTGCATTTCCGGTGAGTGGCAGTAAAATACTCAGGCATAATCCTATAATTAATCGTTTCATGGCTTCCTCCTTGCGAGCTTATTCGGCAAATTATTCGGTAAAGTCTATGAGTAGTATAGCCTGAATCTTTTCTTTCAGTTGGATATGCATGAACGTCTTTACAGCCTGAAAATAATCAGCGGTGGTTCTGCACCGTCGGTGGCGGCACATCGCCGGATGCCTGTGTGTCTATGGCTTGCGGATATTTGCCGTAGTGGGCGCGTATCACGGCGGCAAGTTTCTTTTTTGTTGCCGCATCCACTAGCGCCGGATTTTGTGCCGGTAGCGCGGCAATCAGTGCTTTCAGGAGTTCATCCTGCGGTGTTTGCATGCGGGAAAGCCACGTGACGAGCAATTCCTTGTCCACGTAAGCAGGCAGCGAACCCATAATGCCGATGTCGTTTTGGTTGTGGACGAGCAGGCCGGTGGTTGTACCGCGATCAAGTGTGAGCACCTGAAAGAAATACAGCGTGTGGTAGGCCACACGATTGGCGTACTGTTCGTTTGTTGCTTCGGAGATGTTGTTGAATGCATCGGTGAGAATATCCAGATAGGTGTCGATGGCCGCTTCGCCGACAGACTGTGCCAATGCAATATCCGTTTCTGCATCGCCGGAACGGTAGTTTTCCAGATAAAAATGCGCTACGCCACGATGCCTGCCCAGCGCTGGAATGAAAAAATAGCGCTCGCCTTGTGCTTTTGCAGCCTCAAACTGTACCGGGGCGGCGGCTTCGAGTGCTGCGAAAAATTGCGCCGTATGCGCCGGGTTTTCATTGGACGGATTCAGGTCGGCCATCATCCGCCAGTAGCCCGTGTCATCCTTCATCTCCGTCCAGCTAATATGGATGTGTACTGATGGCGCTAGCGGGTGCAGCGGATGGATGATGGTGGAGATTGCGTTGGCTGAGCCGAGTTTTTTGTCCGCCATATCATCATAATGCACTTGCGAGACATTCACCGAGCCGCGTTCGAATAAATTGCCATCAGCGGTTTCAAAGCGTGTGCCGCCACCGTGCCTCCCTTTGTCGCGTAACCACTGAACTGCGGTGAATGGCTGCGAGTTGTCCCGATGTTCAGCCAATCGCTCCAGTCCTTGTACAAAGCGGGATTGCAGGCGGGTGACCAGTCGATAAGCGCGGCTGGCGCTGACGGAGTTCGCAGGGCTTGCTTGCATGGCGGAAAACCTCGTTGTTTATTGGTAAAAAAACTATGAAGAAATTGGCGGGCGCTTCAAGGCAGAATACCTTTTAGGCGGGCAGTACAAACAGAACCTCGCATCGGCCCCCGCATCCGGCAAACGCGCGCTGAAATACCATCCGCTTTAAATCAACAAAGCATTCAACCCGTATTTTCAGTTGAATGCTCTGTTGATACCGGTTGAAATTTACAGCAGCGACTTCAGGCGCGCTTTATCGGCATCCGAAGGATGATGGCTGATTCCGAGTAGCACGTCAGCCAGCACCCGCGCATTCTTACCTGCATGCGTATCGGCAGACAACGCGCGCAGCGCAGTCGCATCGGCTCCACCGACGCTGTGTTGCATGCGTGCCAAAGCTCCGGCGAGCACTTTTTCACCTGCCGTTGCATGTGTATCGGCGGCAATTCCGCTTAGTACTTTCTTTTCATCGGCACTCGGATAATGATTCAAATGCAGCACAATTCCGGCCATTGTACTGATTGCGGATTCTTGCGCTGTCGCAACTTGCAACGTGGCAAACAACACAACGGGTAAAACGAATAATAGTGAAAGAATTCTTTTCATGGTTCGTTACCTCCTGAATATAATAGCTTAGCATAGTCTGTTCGCCGGTGAATGAATATATGGAATATTTAACCTGTGGAGCCACTTGCAGGAATCGCCACCCAGACTTTTGCAAGTGGCTCTATGGTGAATTTACATGCGTTTTTTAGGCGCTGCTCTTGAATTGTTGTACCAGCGCGCAGTGCATGCGCAGCTGATAAAGCTCTTCAGCATAGGATAACGGTACATGCACACTGCGAATTTCCTGCTGCAATGCATCCAGTTCGGCCAGTAGGCTGGCAACCTTGTCCTGTGAATCTGCCGCATGCAGTGCCTGATCCAGCCTTTGCAAATCATCATACCAGCGGTAAATCTTGGAGCGGATACGCCAGCGATAAACCGGTGGCATTACCTTCAAAAGTGGTAACAGCAGGGCCAGCAACGGCAGCAACATCACTTTCAGGCGGTCAATCATATTGGCTGTCCAGAAAGGTAGGTATTTCTGTAAAAAGGGCGGTCCGTATTTGTAGAAACGTATCGCTTCTTTGCTGAGCGGGAATTGTACATAAGCCTGTGAGGGAAACTGGCCGGGATTTTCGAACAACCCGCCGCCCTGATGCACGGCAGAGGCCGCTTGCAATAGCGCAACCTGCAAATCCGGATGCATATCGTGCCGGATCACCAGCGCTGCCGTGGTCGCCAGCAGTGTTGTGCGTTGTGCCGGAATATTCCGCTGCAGATGCATGCCGCCCTGTGGCAGTGTTACCGAAGCAAGGTAAGGATAGAGGTGCGTATAAGCTTTAGCGCGCTCGAAGTTCATCAAATGAATGTGTTTATTCGCAATCAGTGCCTGAATATAACTCACTTTCGGAGAGGCTACGAAAAAGACCGCATCCGCCGCACCCTGCATGAGCGCATCAACCGCAGCCTGGCCGGAGATATTAAGCAGCGTGCTGTTTTTCATTTGCACGCCGTTCGCAGCCAATAGTTGCAACGCCACCGGGCGCGTCCCCGAGCCCTCTGCACCTACAGCAATGCGTTTGCCTGCAAGTGCCGACAAGCGATGCAGCGGTGCGCGACTGAATACCCAAATTGGCTCGAAATAAAGACTGCCCAGCGAAAGAAGGTCGCTTTGGTTCGGGCCGGTCACGCCGCCCTGCACAAAGGCTACATCCACCGCTTTCTGCTCCAATCGCGTCACATTCTCTGTTGAACCCTTGGAAGGTTTAATCACCAACGTCACACCATTTTTGGCTAGTTCTTCCTTATATCGCTCTGCAAACTGGCTGTAAGCCCCGTCCGGTTGACCGCTGCTGATGCTAATGATGTGTGTCGGTGCCGGGTCTACAAACTGATAGGCCAACAAAAATCCGCCCAAAAGCAGCAGTATGGCTGGCACGTAGGTTTTGCTTATTTCCAGAAGCGCCCGCATTTATTCCTCCTCGTTTACACCGGGGAGCTTAGCAAGTCCTGCTTCGGGCGTCACGCCGCAACGCTTGGATTTTATGTAACTTATGGGAATCGGTTCTAGTGATTCGAGACAGCCCCTTTTTGTAGTTTGCGCAGGGCTTCGATGCGGGCGGAGGTCGGCGGGTGGCTGGCGAACAGACTGGATGCCTTGCCGTGGATTTTCATGGTGGCCAGTGAATCCTGTGGTGCTAAACCACCGCTTTTTTCTTCTTCCAGCGGTTGCGTCTGTTGCGCAAGGACTTCGATTTTCTGTAAGGCGCGAATCATCGGTTCCGGACCGTAGGCGGCTGCGGCATGTGCATCGGCGCGGAATTCACGGCGGCGGGAGTGCCACATGACGACAATCATCGCCAGAATCGAGAACAGGATTTGCAGCACTATATTGACGATAAAATAGAGCATGAAATTCATTTCTCCGTCACGCGAAGCGGCACTGGCGACAACGCGTGCAATCATCGTGGCGAGAAAATAGACGAAGGTGTTCATCAAGCCCTGCAATAGCGTTGTAGCGACCATATCACCGTTGCTGACATGACCCATTTCATGCGCCAGAACGGCCTGCACCTCATCGTCGCGTAAATTGTTTACCAGTCCGGATGAGACAGCGACCATTGAGCGGTTTTTACCGGGGCCGGTGGCAAAGGCGTTCGGCGCATCATCCCAATAAACCCATACTTCCGGCATTTTAACGCCATCACGTTCAGCCAATTCGCGGACCGTGTTGTAAACCAGCTTTTCCTTTGGTGTGCCCGGGTCGGTGACCTGCTGCATTTTGTACATGCGCTTGGCCATCGGTTTGGACATCAGCAGGGAAATAAATGCACCGCCGAAACCAAAGACCATTGCCCAGGCGAATTGATAGGATGTGAAACTGCCGCGAAAATCAATGCCGAAAGCAGGTAGAACAAAGTTAATCAGGATGTTTCCTGAAATAATAAGCGTCAGAAAGACCAGAAGATTGGTCAATATAAGCATGAAAATCCCTTTAAATCCGCGCATTTGTTATGCCTCCGTAGCGTGTTGTCTGCTGTTGCTTTGTGGGTGCTTCCAGCTGGCTTTTCAAGCCTTGGGTCATTCATAGCTTGCCACGAATGATGGCAAAGCCCTTGAAATGAAGAAGAATTTTCACTATATAATGTGAATGACAGATGAAATCCACGATTCCGATATTATCAAACCCGAAGAAATGACTGGCGAAACGCTGATAGATGCACCGCAGAAGCCCGGTCTTGTTGTTGCCCGGGAAATTCTGCCGCCATTGCTCAGCATCCTGCCGTTGTCCAATCAGCCGTTGTTTCCCGGTTTGATTGTGCCGCTGGTTTACGAAGGCGAGGAGATGATTCATGTGTTTCGTGAAATTGCCAAAGCCGACGAGCAGTATGTCGGGTTGATTCTGGTACGCGACGAGGAAGCACCTTTTAGCACCGAAAACCTGTTTGAAGTCGGGGTTGCAGCCAAGATTCTCAAGGCGGTGGAAATTGCCGACCACGGCTTGCACATCGTGGTTGAATGCATTGAACGCATTAAAGCGAACGATTTTACCTCCGGTCCACCGCATATCCGGGCGCGCGTGAAATACCATGCCGAAACCAGCTATGCCGATAATATCGAGTTAAAGGCTTATACGGTTGCCATCATCAACACCATCAAGGAGTTACTCAAACACAATCCGTTGCATGAGGAGGAGTTGCGTTTATTTCTGTCGCGGTTCGGCTTGGGCGAGCCGAACCGGCTGGCCGATTTTGCCGCGTCGCTAACTACAGCCGGTCGCGAAGAGATGCAGGGGGTGCTTGAAACCTATCTCATTTTCGACCGTATGAAGAAGGTGATGACACTGCTTAACCGTGAAATGAACGTCAGTAAAATTCAAAAACGCATCCGCAGCAATATCGATGAACGGATTTCAGAACAGCAGAGAAAGTTCTTTCTAAACGAACAGTTGCATGAAATTCAGCGCGAGCTTGGTATGGAAGAGGATGCCGGTGATCAGGAGATGAAACGCCTGAAAAAACGTGCTGAAAAGCTGAAGTTTTCCGCCGAGGCGGGTGAGCGTTTTGACGAGGAGTTGCGCAAGCTTTCCATGCTTGACGAAAGCTCGCCGGAATTTTCCGTATCGCGCAATTATCTTGACTGGCTCACCGCTTTGCCGTGGGGGCGTTTCGGTAAAGATCGCTACAAGCTTAAAACAGCGGAACGTTCACTTAATCGCAATCATGCCGGTCTGGAGGATGTGAAACAGCGCATACTTGAATTTATCGCCATTGGCGGACGTAAACAGGAGGTTGGTGGTTCCATTATCCTGTTTGTTGGCCCGCCGGGGGTCGGAAAAACCAGTATTGGCAAGGCGATTGCCGAAGCGGTGAATCGTCCTTTTTACCGTTTCTCGGTCGGTGGTATGCGTGACGAAGCGGAAATCAAAGGTCATCGGCGTACCTATATCGGGGCGATGCCGGGTAAGATTATTCAGGCGCTGAAGCAGGTTCGGGCGGCTAATCCGGTCATTATGATTGATGAAGTGGATAAAATCGGTAACGATTTTCGTGGCGATCCGGCTTCGGCTTTGCTGGAGGTGCTTGATCCGGAGCAGAATAGCGATTTTCTCGACCACTATCTGGATGTGCGTTTCGATTTGTCACGCGTGCTTTTTTTACTCACCGCCAATCAGTTGGATACCGTGCCTGCGCCGTTGCTTGATCGCGCTGAAATCATTCGCATTCCCGGTTATATTGCTGATGAAAAGGTGAAAATCGCCCGCAAGCATTTATGGCCGAGGCTTTTACAGCAGAATGGCCTAACACGTGCCGATATTCGTCTTGCACCTGCCGCGCTCAAACATCTGGTTGAGGATTACGCGCGTGAACCGGGCGTGCGCAAGTTGGAGCAGTTGCTGAAAAAGATTCAGCGTAAAGCGGCCATGCTGATGGCGAGTGAAGATAAAAAAGTCGTGCTGCCGCTGACAGTCAACACGAAAAATCTTGATGAGTTTGCCGGCAAACCCAAATTCCGCGATAAAAAGCAGCGTTGTGGCATTGGTATGGCAACCGGTTTGGCTTGGACAGCAATGGGTGGTGTAATCCTCGATTTGGAGGCGACGTGTGTGCATCAGGACAGGCGCGGCCTGAAATTGACCGGCCAATTGGGTAAAGTGATGCAGGAATCGGCTGAAATTGCTTACTCCTATATCACCTCTCGTTTGCCTCGTTATGGTGCGGCGGCTGATTTTTTCGATAAAGCATTCGTGCATTTGCATGTGCCGGAAGGTGCGGTTCCCAAAGATGGTCCATCCGCCGGTATTACCATGGCCACGGCATTGCTATCTTTGGCGTTGGATAAAGCACCTGCGGCGATGGCCATGACCGGGGAAATGACCCTGACCGGCGAAGTGCTGCCCATCGGTGGTGAGCGGGAAAAGCTGCTGGCTGCCAAACGATTGGGGATTTACGAGCTGATTCTTCCGGCGGCTAACCAAGTGGATGTCGAAGAACTGCCGGAAAGTATCGTTGAAGGTTTGACGATTCATTATGCCAGACATTTCGACGATGTGGCCAAGTTGGTGTTCGGCATCCGGCCCCGGCGTAAGTGACGTGAAGCGTTAATATTTACCGCTTGTCCGGTGCATCACTGTCCTGTTTGTCGTAAATTCTTTCCCGTGACTAGGGAGCCACTTGCAAAAGTCGTGAGCGGCGATTTTCGTCCCCACTGCGGCGCGATTTTGAGTTGTAATTTCGGCAAATGGAACCACCATTCAC
>QILF01000090.1 GCA_003233235.1 Zetaproteobacteria bacterium | reverse complement strand
CATTGAGTAAACCGCTGGCCTATACAACAGATCAAAAGGGTGACGCATTGACGTTTCGTTTCGCGCCGGTTTCTTCCGCTATGCAAGCCAAAGCAGCGGATGCTGCGGTATTGAAGGATATTAGCATTCGGGATCGTGGCGATGTCACCGAACTTATCGTTCGTGGCGAGCATATGAACGCCAGTCATGATGTGTTTGTTACCAATCAGGGGCGCAATCTGATTGTCGATTTCTGGGGTGCAACCTCACACCTGCCTAAAGAGCACTATTTGACTTCTACCCAGAAGGTGAGCGAAGTGACTGTGGGCAAAAGCAAAGGGCGGGTGCGTCTGGTGGTGAAGCTGCTTCCGGGGGTGAGCGAAAGGCATCAGATTGATGCTTCCAGCGGCAAATTGGTGGTGCGCTTCGGGAGCGTAACGCCAAAGCGGAAAGCCGCCGAAGTGCTAGTGGAAGATGTACATTTCAAGCCCAAAGACCGCATTGCACAACTGGTGGTGCGTACGAATGTGAGTGACCCGATTGTCAACCTGCATGAGGAGAAGGGGATTGTTATTATTGATATTCGTAAGGCGACGTTGGCGAAGGGTCAAGAGCGCTCGCAGGATGTCAGCGCTTTTCCCGGCCCGCTTAAGCAGGTGGATGCCTACAAGCTCGGCGATAAGGTGCGTATCGTGGCCCGACTACGTGATAAAGTGGAAATTTCCAGCTTCCAGCAGGGGAATATTCTGACGGTAACATTTGTTCCCGAGGATGTTGTTGCTGCCAAGAGCGGTGTCTCCGAGAGCGAGAAATTGCTTTACACGGGGCAAAAGGTCAGCTTCGATTATCAGGGCATTGATATTAAAAACGCGCTACGCCTGATTGCTGAATTAAGTAATATGAATTTTATTATGGATGACGGGGTGCAGGGTAAGTTGAATATGCATCTGGAAAATGTGCCGTGGGATCAGGCGCTGGATATTATTCTGACTTCACAGGGGCTGGGCAAGGATCAGCAAGGTAATGTGATGCGCATTGCACCGTTGCCGGTGCTGGTCAAGGAACGACAGAACAGGCTTGCCGCACGCAAGAGCGAAGCACAACTTGAACCCTTGGTTACCGAATTTCTTACACTTAGTTTTGCCAACGCAACGGAAATCAAGACCATGCTGGAAACTGTGCCGACAAGCCAGACAGCGGTTGCAACGGCAGTTGGCGGTGCTGCTGCAACGCCTGCTGCAAGTGTAGGTCAAAGCGCAAGCAGCGTGAATTCGATACTGTCGCCGCGCGGAAGCTTTGTCGTTGATGAACGCACCAATACGTTGATAATCAAAGATACGCAAGAATCAGTTAACAATATTAAACGCCTGATTGCTAAAATTGATGTGCCGGTCAAACAGGTGCTGATTGAGGCGCGTATTGTTGAGGCAACGGATAGTTTTACGCGCGAACTGGGTGTGAGCTGGGGTGGTCAGATTACAGGTCACGGCGGCAAGATAACAAATAACATATCCAGCACATCCGCCGGGACCGGAGGGTTTCTGGTTGATTTGCCGGCGGCTGTAAGTACGGGTGCCGGTGGCCAGATCGGGTTGACGGTTGGTGCGTTGAATGCATTTAATTTAAATCTGGAACTTTCAGCAGCTGAGGCTGATAATAAAATCAAAATTATTTCCAGTCCACGCGTGGTGACAACGAATCTTAAAACTGCATCCATCACTCAGGGTAAGGATATCCCCTTTGTATCCTCAAGCGCGAACGGTGGTACACTCGTTCAATTCAAGAAAGCCAATCTGGGATTGGAGGTGACACCGCAAATCACTTCCGATAGCCGTCTTATCTTGCATGTGAAGGCGACCAAGGACGAACCATTGGCATCTACTGTGCTTAATAATCCTATTATTGATATCAAGAAGATTGAAACGGAAGTTTTTCTAAACAACGGCGAAACGATTGTGATTGGCGGTATCTTCACGCGTAAAAAAACCAACACGGTGAATGGCGTACCCGGCCTGTCAAGTATTCCGTTGCTCGGTTGGCTGTTCAAGAAGGATCAAAAGGCGGATGAAAAAACTGAATTACTCATCTTTCTGACGCCAACCATACTTAATACGACTCCGCAGCATTCCAATGAGATGGCACAGGGAAGCTAATTTTCCGAAACATTGAAAAACAGTACTTTGCGTGCGTGTACGTGCAGTATCTTTCTGTCACAATAGCGCCATGAATCAGCCAGCATCGCGTATTTACCGGGTGGAACTTGGCCCACGCTCCTACGACATTCATATTGAAGCAGGCTGCCTGCCGCAGCTTGGTCATGCCGTGCGACAATTGTTTCCAGATGTTGATCGCTGTCTGATTGTCAGTAACGATGTGGTTGCGCCGCTTTATCTGGATGTCGTGCAGCAGTCTTTGGCTGAATCGGGTTGGACATGTCATTCCTGTATTCTGAAAGACGGCGAACAGTACAAAACGCTGACCGCATGGGGCGAGATCATGGATGCGCTAATGCAGGCCAGATTGTCGCGTGGCGAGCCGGTGATTGCGCTTGGTGGCGGTGTGGTTGGTGATATGGCCGGTTTTGCAGCGGCCTGTTACCGGCGCGGCATTCCTTGTGTGCAGGTTCCGACGACCTTGCTGGCACAGGTGGATTCGAGTGTCGGCGGTAAAACGGCGGTCAATCATCCGCACGGTAAAAATATGATTGGTGCATTTTATCAGCCGTCTCTGGTGTGGATTGATCCGCTACTTCTCGGTACGCTGGAGCCGCGCCAGTTGCGCGCAGGCATTGCCGAACTGATTAAGTACGGTTTGATTCGCGATGCTGTTTTTTTCACATGGCTGGAAGCCAATATGGATGGTTTACTGGCGTTGGATAGCGGTATCGTTAGCGAGGTGATTCATACGTCCTGTCGCCACAAAGCGGAAGTGGTCATGGCCGATGAAACCGAACAGGGCATGCGCGCGCTACTTAATCTCGGTCATACCTTCGGTCACGCGATTGAGTCGATGACCCGTTACACGGAATATCTACATGGTGAAGCGGTCGCACTGGGGACGCTGATGGCGGCCAGATTGTCTGCGCAATTGGGATATGCTTCTACCGATGTGGAGGCGTCGATTCGTGGGCTATACGCACGCGCCGATTTGCCGTTGATTATTCCACAATTTGATGCCGGGGCATGGCTGGATGCGATGGGACACGATAAAAAGAACGTCGGTAACCGTATTCGTTATATTCTGTTGCGCGGTATGGGTGATGCTTTTGTTGCCGAGCAGGTGGATGAGGCGGCTATTCGTAGACTTATTTCTTCTTTTACAGTTTAAATTTTATACGATTTGGAAAAATCGGATTTACAAAAAACGGCCCGGCGATTGCCGGGCCGTTTTCGATAGCTGTTTCCGCTATCAGTCGTCGCCCAACATGCCCAATAAAGCAAGCACATGCTGGAAAAGCAGGAATACGTCCAAATACAGCGTCAATGCGGCGGCGATGTATTCGTTGTTTGGATAATCGCGCAGGATATTCGAGGTATCGTAAAGGATGAAGGCTGAGAACAGCAGCACACCCATGCCTGAAATACCGACCGCCATCAGTGGCGATTGAAAGAAGAAATAATTGGACAGGCCGAGCACGATAATCGAAACCAGACCAACCCAAACGAAGCCTTTTAAGAAAGAAAAATCGCGGCGAGAGATGAATGTGTAGGCAGTCAGCGAAACAAAGGCGACGGCTGTAGTCAGAAACGCCTGCGTGACCAGCGTGCCGGATTGTGCACCGACGATGCTAATCAGCGGTGAAATGGACATGCCTGTGATACCACCGAAGGCAAGCAGGGCGACAAAATTCACACCACGTACATGGCGAACCGCCTGCACGCCGAAAATACCGCCGATCATGATAAACAGCATCATAAACGGATGTTCAAACGGGAATGCCATACCCAGCGAGAGAAATGCGCCGATACTGCCTGCGCCGATGCACAGGGCGAGCATGCCGTAGGTCTTGCCGAGAAAACTAATGCGGTCGTCGGCCAGTTGGCTTGATGTCAGAATTGCTTGATTCATGGATACCTCCGAAAAGTAGTGTGTAATGTAAGGGCAGGGGCTATTTGTTCAAGCCTTGAAAATTTATGGCGTGTGTTCATCGCGGCTGACAATTTCGGCATCAATCACACCTGCGTTGGCTTGGTAACCGGAGTGCGGTGCATTGATTTGTCGGGCCGGTAGAAAATGCTTGATTAGCAGACGGCGAAATGGCGGAAACAGCAGTAGAAACCCCGCGCTGTCGGTAATAAATCCCGGCGTAAACAACAAAATGCCCGAAAAAGCAATCATCAGGCCGTGCAAACCGTGCTCAATCGGCGCTTCGCCACGCATGATACGCTGCTGTGCATCAATCAGTGTGTTCATGCCTTGCCAGCGAATCAGAAAGCCGCCGAAAGCCGCCGTCAAAAGGCATAACGCAATGGTGGAAAGGCCGCCAATATCTTTGCCGACTTCGATGAGCAGCCACAATTCCAACAGCGGAACAGTGATAAAGAGTAGAAACAGAAATCTTAGCATGGGCTATGTATAGGGGGTGAATGGGCTGATTTCAAGGTTTGTTGTTAAATGCGGAGCTATACCGAGCCACTTGAAAGTCGTGAGCGGCGATTTTCGTCCCCACTCCGGTGCGATTTTGAGTTGTAATTTCGGCAAATAGAACCACCATTCACCTCATTCCAACTTAAAATCGCACCAACTCATCCACCCAGACTTTTGCAAGTGGCTCTACCGAGAAGAAAACTGTATCTGGAAATGCTATCTGTCGATAGTTTTTTATTTCATGGAACCACGTATGCTATTTTCTATTCGATGTAAGACCTTCTACGACAAGGCGACTGAGCACTGTCAGATATTTCATCAAGGGAGTCGTATTCGTGCCAAACGAAAGGTATTTTTCCGTTGTTTTTACCATATTTTTTCTTGCCTGGACGCAGGCCTATGCTGGTGAAAGCCTGCATGCTGCCGGTTCTACGACTGTGATGCCGATAGTTTCTGATGCGGCGACGGCTTATCACAAGGCGCATCCGGATATTACTATCACCGTATCCGGTGGCGGTTCAGGTGTCGGTATTGCCTCGATGATTCAGGCGACAGCCCAGATTGGCATGGCCTCGCGCAATACCACGCCGGAAGAACAGGCAAAACTGGATGGCAAAGTTGATAATATTGTGATTGCCCGCGATGCGGTAGCGGTGGTGGTTTCCAAGGCGGTTTATCTGGGCGGTGTTACGCATTTGAGTCTGGCGCAAATTGCTGATATTTATCGTGGTAAAACAAACAACTGGAAACAACTCGGCGGCCCGAACAGCAAAATTCTTGCCATCGACAAAGAGGCCAGTCGCGGCACGCGTCATGTGTTTGCCGAAGCGGTGCTGGGAAATGCGCACGCGCGCGCACCGGGCGCATCGCTGATTGCCGGTTCCAATAATGAGGAGCAGGCGATTGTCGCACGTAGCAATCAGGCGATAGGCATGCTTTCCAATGCGTGGTTGAATGATCGGGTGCGCGGCATTGCTGTGGATGTGGACGGGCGCGGTATTCGTCCGACGATTGCGCACATTCGTGATGGCAGCTATCCGATTAGTCGTGGCCTGCATGTGCTTTTACCGAAAAACGCATCGCCTGCGGCACGTGATTTTGTAGATTTTCTACTTTCTGCAAAGGGTCAGGCCATTGTTAAAAAAATCGGCTATTTGCCGGTGCGCTAACGGTGCTTCTAAAATTCAGCCTCTATGCCTGCGCATTGCTGGTGCTGGTATCGGCGCTGTCCGTTCCGGTTTTCCTGCTGCATGCATCCATGCCATTTTGGCAAGCGGCTGGAATCAGCAGTATTTGGGGCAGGGAATGGTATCCCTACGAGCATCTCTACGGCCTGCTGCCTGCCATTACCGGCACGCTCTGGTCTATTTTTATTGCGTTGTTGATTGCAATTCCCTGCGGTATTTGTGCGGCCATTACGGCTAGCGAACTGTTGCCGCGCCATCTGGCTGAAAAGGCGCGAATAGGCATGGAAGTATTGGCCGGGATTCCTTCGATTGTCTATGGACTGATTGGCTTGTGGGTGCTTTTGCCATTTTTGCAGGCTGTATTTGATATGCTCACCGGTCACAGTCTTCTCGCTGCCGGGCTGATGCTTTCGCTGATGATTTTACCGACCATTATGCTGATGAGTATGGATGCCTTGCAGCAGGTGACACGCGAACAACGCGAAGCGGGTCAAAGTCTCGGACTGGACTGGTCAACGCAACTTACCCGCGTGTTAATGCCACAGGCCTGGCCCGGTATGCGTTCCGGAATTTTGTTGGCCTTGGGGCGGGCGCTGGGCGAAACCATGGCAGTGATGCTCGTGGTCGGATCATTGGATCGTTTGCCGCAGCCGTTTTACAATATTTTGCAGCCTGCTCAGACGTTGACTTCACGGATCGGTCGTGAAATCGGTGAAGCGGCTTTCGGCTCGATTCATTTCTCGGCACTGATGGCTGCCGGACTGATGCTGGCGATGATGGGTTTGACTATCAGCTTGCTAGGGAAGCGCTGAACAAACCATGATTCGTGACCCTGCACGTAAAATGAACGATTTTTGCGTTAAAGATTTGAGCACCACAGGTATTTCCTCCGGTCACCATAGCGTTGCTATGGATTGCAATCTTTGCCTTGAACTCGCGCATTTTTCATTGCAACAGCATCGAACCAGCTTTATTCAGCACTTCCCTGGCCAATCGGCGCGTATGAGCTTGTTTTGCTAAAAACGTCACGGTTTTTCCCGTTTCAATTCTCCCCGTCGCGGATGAAAGCGGTGATTGTATTGTTTGCACTTCCAGCACTGATTCTGCCCGTTGCCTGCCTCGGCTATATTTTGTGGCAGGGGCTTCCGGCATTGAATTGGCAGGTATTCAGCGGGCAGGGGATGTCGGGTTTTGCCCAAGAGCACGGGTTGTACGGGCAAGTTGCCGGTTCGTTATTGCTGATGCTGGGTGCAACTGTGATTGCCGCACCTGTTGCGCTTGCTTTGGCTTTGTTTACCCGACTCTACCTTAAACAGCGCCTGCAAACTTACGTTACCACGCTGTTGCACCTGTTGCAGGGGATTCCGCCGATTGTATATGGCCTTTGCGGTCTGATTTTGTTCGTGCATCTGTTGCACTGGGGTATTTCGCTGCTCGCCGGACAGGTGATTCTGGCCGTTATCATTCTACCGGTATTGGTGCTTAACAGTTTGCACGCGCTGGAGAGGATTCCCGGCGAGCAAACCGAAGCAGCTTGTTCACTGGGATTGAATAATGGCCAATTAATCCGGCGTGTCTGGTTGCCTGCGGCATGGCCTGCGATGTTGACCGGTTTATTACTTGGCATGGCACGTGCATTGTCCGAAACTGCACCGATTCTATTCACGGCCACTGTTTTTTCCGGTGTTGTGTGGCCTGATTCTTTGTTTTCGCCGGTAACTTCTCTGCAAACGCATATTTTTTATCTGGCGCAGGAAGGCGCAAATTCGCAGGTTGTCGGTGTCGCATGGGGTGCAGCGGTTATATTGATTGCACTGATTTTGTTGTTTAGCGCAGGTGCATTATGGTTGCGCAGGGTTCAGTATAGGCACAGGAGAATGAGCGGATGAATCTGAACAGGTCTTTGCCGTGCACGCCAATGGAAAGCGGGGCAAACAAAATCGTATCGGCACAGCCGAGTTTGTGTCTGTGTAACGTGTCACTGCAATTGGACGGGCATGCCATTCTTGGCGAGATTTCCCTGCATATGCCGCAAACCGGCATCACCGCCCTGATCGGTCCCTCCGGTGCGGGTAAAAGTACTTTATTGCGCTGCATTAACCGCTTGCATGACGGCTGGCAGGGCAGCATTGAACTGGGCGGACAGTCCGTTCGCGAAACAGACGTTGATTCGCTGCGTCGCCAGATTGGTCTGATTGCTCAGAAACCGGCTGTTTTTCCGTGTTCGATACGGGATAACGTGATCTTTGGTTTGCCAAACCAGCAGCGTAAATCGGTATCTGACGAATCTATCCGGCAAGTGCTGGAGCAGGCGGCACTTTGGCGTGAAGTGGAAACGCGGCTGAATGACGATGCCGACACGCTATCCGTTGGTCAGCAGCAACGCCTGTGTCTGGCGCGTGCTTTGATGCTGGAACCGTCTTTTTTGTTGCTGGATGAGCCAACTTCGGCGCTGGACCCGCGTTCGCGCGACATGATTGAACATTCTTTGCAGAGCATTGCTTCTCAAATACCATTATTGTGGGTCACCCACGACCTCGAACAGGCCAAACGCATCAGTGAGCGTGTTATTTTTATTTGTGATGGCCGATTGATTGAACAGGCCGATGCGAGCGATTTCTTTTCCCGACCGGAACGCATGGAATCACGTGAATTTTTGCGTTGGAACGTTTGCGACTGCGATTAGCCACTTTAAATTAGCCGTTTTGCAATAATTCAGGCCTACAAAACGGTGCTTTTTTTGTTCTGAATACTTCGCTTCATCCATGGCTGAATAAAATACCACTTCTTGTTGTCCTTAATGGCACGTTTCCTGCTGTTTATTTTCTGATATTTGAAGCCTGATTGATCTTTGCAGGCTGATATAACGAAAGGCCGTATGCGGTCATTTTGCGAGGAGCGCTGTCGTAAAAACGAAGCTGATGAATTCAGTCATGTGCAAGCGTGGCCGAGGAAAGCCCGGAGTATGTGTACCCTGCGGCCTGCGACGTCTTCTATTCGTCGGATTGATTCTCGCAGCAACGCTCGGTTTGGCCGGAGATGCTTCTTTCAGTCTGGCACTATTAGATAATGTGCAAAGAGAATACGGCATGGCAGCCAGAAATCGCATGCTTGATTGGCAGCAGCTTATCTATCAGTTGCGCGGTGGCCGTGAGGATGAGGTGATTCGGCGCGTTAATGCCTTTTTTAATCAGATGCGCTTTATATCCGATCAAAAACACTGGGGACGTGCTGATTATTGGGCTACACCTGTTGAATTTCTGGCTACCGATGGTGGTGATTGCGAAGATTATTCTATCGCTAAATACTTTACATTGCGCGAATTGGGTGTTCCGGATAACCGGCTGCGCATCACTTATGTCAAAGCAGCGCACTCGGCCTGGCTGAGGGTTGCTCAGGCCCATATGATACTGGCTTATTACCGTAATCCCGATACGGAACCGCTTATTCTTGATAATTTGACCGGTGATATTCTACTGGCCTCACAGCGCCCCGATCTTTCACCGGTGTACAGTTTTAACGGTCTCGGATTATGGGTAGCCAAAGAAAAAGGTGCGGGTTACACGAGTTTGGGTAGTCCCGGACGTATCAACTTCTGGCGTGATATGAGATTGCGCATGGCACAGGAAAGACAGCTCGGAGAGAGCTATACTGCAGGGGCCGCCGGCCCTGATATACCCGGTCGCACAGGGCCGTGAGGAGAATACTATGACATTATCCCGACAATTATTGGCTGTGATTAGCATTCTGATTCTCATCATGCTGGGGCGCATGTTCTGGATCAGTATGGACAACACACGTGATTATCTGAGCAGCCAGATGCAGACGCAAACTGCAAATGCTGTGGATGCGCTGGGGCTGTCATTGCAAAAGCCGCTTGCCGACAAGGACATGGCGCTGATGGATACGCTGGTCAATGCGGTTTTCGATCATGGCTACTACCGGCAGCTTGTTGTCGAAAACATGCAGGGCAAGGTGTTGATTCGACGTGTTAATAGTGACCCGGTTAAAGATGTACCTGAATGGTTTGTACGCCTGCTCCCAATCAAAGCTCCGACAGTCAGCGCCACCCTGACCAGCGGTTGGATGCAATATGGAAAATTAACAATTTCCGCACATCCGGGTTATGCCTATGTCAATCTCTGGTCCTCTTTTCACCAGTTGCTTGTGCTGGCATTGTGGACCTTCGTGATTGGACTTGTCGCGGTTACGCTGCTGGTGCGTGGCATGCTCAAACCGCTGCGTGCCATAGAAAAGCAGGCGATTGCTATATGTCGGCGCGAATTTCCGGTTAACAATATACGGCCTTGGACACGTGAATTTCGCAACGTCGTGCAGGCTATGAACAGGATGACCGGCAAGGTTCGTGATATGATTGAGATGCTCAGCGCACGGGCGGAAAAATTACAGCAGGATGCCCGCATGGATGCTCTGACCGGCCTGCCTAATCGCAGCGGTTTCATGCCTGCGTTGGCGGCGCTTCTGGACCGCAAGGGAAGGAGTAACAGCGGCTTGTTCCTGCTGATTAAACTTAATGATTTTGCTGCTTTTAACGATCAGGTTGGCTATCCGGTTGCCGACCGCCTGTTGCAGGATGTTGCGGCTGTTTTGAAAGAAGAAAGCGGTTCGCATCTGGAGGCACTGGCCGGACGTATCGGCGGTGTGGATTTTGCACTGTTGCTTCCGGAGATAGAAGCCAAGCTTGCAGCAGATGTGTCCGCCAAGGTTAAGAGCCGTTTGGATTCGTTACGCGGTGAAGCACAGGTATCATGCCAAATTTTACTTGGTGCAACGCTCTTTGACGGTAGCGATACGCCCGGTGATATTCTTTCTCGCGCCGATGCTTCAATTTCCAGTGCGCGTAGCGATGACGGCATTCATTTACAGCACGTCGGCGATCGTGTGCAGGGTAATATTGACTGGCAGGAAATGGTTGCCGATGTATTGAAACATAAGCGTATTAAGCTACTTAGTCAGCCGGTACGCAGTATTGGGGCATCCTCGCCTGAGGAAAACGGCACGGTTTACCATGAAGTTTTGGCGCGCATTTACGATGTGGATGGCGAAGCCGTTTCTCCGGCAACGTTCATGCCGATGGCTGAACGATTAAATCGCATGGTTGATATGGATACGTTGATTATGCAGATGGCATTCGAGTGGCTTCTAGCGCATCCGGATGATTATCTTGGTGTGAATCTGTCATCAGCTTCGCTAAGGTATATTGCCCGCGATGGCTTACCTGAAAGGCTACTTAAACAGATTAAGCATGTGGGTCCACGTTTGCTGCTGGAGATTACCGAGCATGCCGCACTTCTGGATGTCGGGATTACTGTTGCGTTCATTAGCAAAGTTCATGTACTCGGTGTGCGCGTTGTCATCGAGCGCTTCGGTAGCGGGCTTTCATCCTTCCACACATTGCGTCAGATGCAGACCGATTTTCTCAAGCTTGATGGCAGTTATGTGCGCGGCATTGCGGTTCAGACAGAAAATCGTTTTTTCCTGCAGACGCTTCTGGATATCGCACATGGTTTGGATATCAGCGTGATTGCCGAACAGGTCGAAGGTGCTGCCGATTTGGCATGTCTTGAGAAGATGGGGATTGATGCTGTTCAGGGTTATCACATCGACAAGCCGAAACCGCTTGATGATTAGGGCCTGCTCCGCTATTTACATGCGAGTTTTCCGGCGGCGAGGGGAGATTACAATCATATCTGCAGCTTAAACACTATAAAGAAACAGCTGTAAAATAGAGCCTCCAATATTATTGAAGAACATTAGAAAAGCAAAACAACCCCTTAAATTACTTGACATAATTTAACTTCAATGCTATCAAGTTGCGTTCCGGCATAAGGGGCTGGCACAGGGGCACAGAAATGAGAATGAAAAACATAACATTGATGAACTATGAGAAGACCTGTTGATGATGGGTAATAATGCAGTGGCACAAACAGGTGCTGAGGTGTCGCGACCACGCATTTGGGCAATTGGCGGTGGCAAGGGCGGTGTTGGAAAAAGCTTTATTTCGTCCAGCATGGGGCAGGCTCTA
This sequence comes from Zetaproteobacteria bacterium, assembly GCA_003233235.1. Taxonomy (GTDB): domain Bacteria; phylum Pseudomonadota; class Zetaproteobacteria; order Mariprofundales; family Mariprofundaceae; genus UBA1543. Next base: position 4,723 of record QILF01000090.1, on the reverse strand, counting down.
GCCAAGGCCGGTAAGCGGGTGGTGGTCGTTGATCTTGATCTGGGCGGGGCCAATTTGCATACCAGTCTCGGTATTCGCGGTACCGAATTTACTCTTTCCGATTATTTGAACGGCAAGGTTACGGATATTAATCGTGTTGCCGGAGTGACCGATATTGATCGTTTACGTTTGATTAGCGGTGCATCCGATACGCTGAATATCGCCAACATCAAATACTTTCAGAAAGCAAAACTGTTACGCAACCTGGCACATCTCGATACCGATTATGTGATTCTTGATCTTGGTGCAGGGACATCCTTCAACACGCTGGATTTTTTTATCCATGCTGACCACGGGTTGGTATCGGTGACACCTGATCCCGGCTCGGTAGAGAATACCTACCGTTTTCTGAAATGCGTATTTATTCGCCAGTTGCGCGCTGTGCCTGAACAAACCCGTGAGATGATACAGCAGGTGCTCATGCACAGGCGCAAAGGTGGTAGGAAAGCAGGGTCGCTGGCCGATTTTCTTGAAGATATTACGCGTCAGAAGCCATCCGTTGCTGCTTCAATCCGGCAAGAATTGGACACACTAAAACTGCATATTATTGTCAATCAGGTGATGGAGCCGGAGGATACTGAGCTTGGCCGTTCAATACAGATGGTGTGCAGCCGTTATTTCGGTACAAAAATCGGCTATCTTGGTTTTTTGCATCATGATCGAATGGTACTCAAATCGTTGCAGCAGCGGCGACCCTTTCTTTCCACTTTTCCGCAATCACGGCTGGCAATCCATATCGATACGCTTGTTGCTTCGTTGATGGCTCAGGATGATGACTGACTTTCCGGATATGCCGAAGGGGCGTTTTGTTGTTGATGTTGCACAGCAGGATTATTATCAGGTACTGCGGCTAAGCCCTGCGGCAAGCAAACTGGATGTTATCAATGCCTATCGACGTGCCAAGCTGGCTTTTCGCGCTGATTCACTGGCGGTTTATTCGCTTTACGGTAAGGATGATTTGGAAAAAATAAGAAAACAGATTGATCAGGCATATGCTGTATTGTCGGATCACGAGCAGCGGCAGGTCTATGATGTAAAGCGTGGTTTTGTTGCCCCCCGATGTGACAATGACGGAAAAATTGAAGCTGAAACGGTACAGGATGATGTGACAGACATTGGCGCTGCCGATGGCAGTGCCGGGGACAATGTCGTGGATTTGCGTACAAAGCAGCATCTGCGTTGTGATCCCGATCCTGAACTTGAGCGGCGAATTAAGGCTGCAGATGCTTATCCCGGTGATTTTTTACGCGAAGTGCGTGAATCACGCGGTGTTTCGCTACGCGATATAGCTGCGTTCACGCGGATTTCGATTGGTTATTTGCAGGCTATTGAGGCTGAAGATGCCGCTTGTCTTCCGGCGGTGGCATATTTGAAAGGTTATCTGGCCCAGTATGCAGCTGAAATCGGACTGGAGCCGCACCGTGTTGTGCAGGGCTATCCACCGCTGGCTGATTGATACATAAAAATAAGCGGCCCGAGTTGGCCTGATTTCAGATTGTTAGTTTCAGATTGTTAGTTTCAGGTTGTTGACTTTAGACTGTGAGATTTTCCACAGTAACGGCAGGACACAGTGATTTTTCCATCAGCACCTTGTAGTTCACATAGGGTCTCGGTCGGCATTTTAGCCAGCATGCGCGCCATGCTCTCACCGTCACAATCACAACGCCAACTGTAGGTGTCGCGCCCGACAATGTTCAAGCCAAGCGAATCAAAGGCCTTGAGCACGTTCTCCGCTTTGTCATCAAAGGTTTTATTCGGGATAGCAACAAGTGTTTCGATGGCGCTGAACCAATGCTCGTCTTTGCAGCCGGGCATGGCCTCAAGCATCAGCCCGGTGTCGTGATGCAGTAGTATATCGGCCCTGATTTGCACTGACTTATTCAGATACTCAACCAGCATGTCGGCGAGAAATTCGGCTTCGGAGTGGATGGTGGAAATATACGGTTGTCCGAAGCCTAAATCGCGAACAGTTGAAATGGTTACCGGTGAGCCAAGCCAACTCAGTGGTGAGGGTTTCTGCCCATGCGAGGAAATACCATCATGCCAGTCCACGTAACCGCGCACGCCATGATTGCCGCGTGTTTCAGCTAGAATACGGGAAATTGGCCCCTGATTACCGTCAATTTGCAATACCTGACGCACGCCCCCCTTGCTGATGGAAAGAAGCAATATCGAGGCGATGAGTGTTTGTGCGAATAATTCTCCCGGTGCATGTCTTGCCCCTTCGGCTAAACCATGAATCCGGCATGCCTCGGCACGCAGATGGCTGGCGCGAATAATTGCACCGCGCACCCGTGCTTCGGGTAGCAGAAAGCGAATCAGCGTATCCGATGCTTGCGGGTGGTTTTTTGTCAAATCCGAGTTTTTAACCATACTCGAACATCAGAAAGGGAGGAGAAACATACTTCGGCACCAGCTTCGCGCAATTCTCCGGCGCTGAATGAGTGGTCAAGGGCGAGCGGAAATACGCCTGCTCGCAGCGCCGATTTAATATCGGCAGTGCCGTCACCGATCATCACACACTTGGCAGGCGGAATGCTAAGTGCTTCACAGGCCAGATGAACGGTGTGCGGGTCGGGTTTCTGACGACGGCCTTCGCACAGGCCGATAACGCTGTCCAATTTGTTGCTCCAGCCGAGGTGGGCCAGTTGTTTATCGGCGCGAATCTGTGATTTACTGGTGACGATAGCACGCGCAATTTTCTTTTCAGCCAGCCAGTCGAGAAGCTCAACCGCACCCGGCATTGGACGGACATCAAATAGGTTTTCATCGTGGTATTCGAGGAAACGCGCTGTCGCTGTTTCGCGGTGCTCGCCGAACAATGAAATCATGCTGCATTCGCCGCGTCCGGTATGTCTGCGCACCTCTTCCTCACTCATTTGCGGTAGTGAAAAATCCGCCAGCGTGCGATTCAGCGCCGTGATGATGGGGCGGAAGGCATCTACAAGCGTTCCGTCCATATCAAAAAGTACGGCACGTACAGATGCGTTCATCGCTGTTTTATGACCTTCGCACCGGGGGTTCGCGGCGTAGTGCATCCATGGCTTCGAGTACCAGTGCACGCAATTTAGCAGCCATCGGCCCCGGTTTGCCGTTGCCGACAGCCGCATCGTTCATGTGGCAAACCGGTAGGATGGCATTGGTGGTACTGGTTAGCATGCATTCATTCAAGCCTGCTTCGTTTAGCATCCACGGGCGTTCTTCAACCTCAATTCCCGCTTTTTTAGCAAGCTGGATGGTCATGCTGCGCGTAATGCCGCCGAGCACCTGATGATCAAGCGGATGGGTAACGAGTTTGTGGTCGATGGTTGCGAAAATATTGGTCGAACTGCCTTCCAGAACATGTCCTTCCGCATCCACCCAAAAGGCCTCATCGGCATGTTGGCGATGCGCTTCCTGTTTGCCCATGACGCTGGCCAGCAGGGCTATGGATTTGATGTCGCAACGTTTCCAGCGAAAATCCTCCAGTGTGATGCCGGAAGCGCCGGAGGCCAGTTTTTCATCCGACGGGCGCGGCAGTTCGCGTGAGGTGATAATCAGCGTTGGTGTCAGTGTGTCCGGTGCAAGGTGCGCGCGCGGTGCGACGCCACGAGTCACCTGAATATAAATCATTGCATCATCAAACGGATTGCGCTGCCACGTTTCGCGGATGAGTTCTTCAAGGTGTGTTCGTAAGCAGGGAACGACGATATCGATGGCTGCGCAGGATTGATCCAGACGATTAAGGTGTGGTCCCAAATCAAGAAAATGCCCGTGTATGCAGGCGACGACTTCATAAACACCATCAGCGAACTGAAAACCGCGATCCTCGATATGAACGCTAGCTTTTTCCAGTGGAAGAAAGTGTCCATTCACATAGGCGGTCAGGTTTTTTCCGGTTGCGGTCATTCTGCTTTTTTAGTTGATTCAGCAAGTCTTTCTTCGCTGTTCCACCACATGCGCAGGATATCCCACTTGCGGCCCAGCCACGAGGCTTGTGCAACGCCACGACGCGCCTGCATGGGGATACTGGCGATAACGTGTTCGCCTTTTTTGTCTTTCAATACCGCTTCGATCACACCGATTTTCTGATTTTTGGCGACGGGCGCGATGACCGGAGCCGGATAGCTTAAACGAAAGGAAATATGCTTTTCATCACCTCTCGGCACGGTAATCCACACCGGAGCCGACGGAACCAGCCAGACAGAATCCTGTTTGCCCTGGAATACTTCAACTTGGCGGCGAATATCACGTTCGGTAGGGCGCATGGTGACAAAATTACGGAAGCCGAATTGTAAAAGCACACGTGATTGGCTGGCGCGCAGGCTATCGGAAGTTGTCCCGAATACTGCCGAGACCAGACGCGCCCGCTCTTTGGATGCTGAAGCGACCAGACAATATCCTGCGGCCTGCGTGTGGCCGGTTTTGATGCCGTCTGCGGCTGGATAGCTCCACAATAAACGGTTGCGGTTGGGCTGGGTGTGATTGCGGAAGGTGTAACTGCGTTCGCTGAATATTTTGTATTGAACGGGAAAATCACGCCACAATGCAGCACCGAGAACTGCCATATCGTGTGCTGAACTGTAATGATTTTTTCCCGGAAATCCGGTGGCATTGACGAAATGTGAATCCTTCATGCCCAATTCGACAGCTTTCTGGCTCATGCGTTCGGCGAAAGCTTCTTCGCTACCTGCGACATGTTCAG
>QILF01000035.1 GCA_003233235.1 Zetaproteobacteria bacterium | reverse complement strand
TATTGTGTTTTGCCGTAATGTACTGATTTATTTTGCTGTCGATGCTCGTGTGGAAGTGATTGATAATTTGGCGCGTTGTATGCGTGAGGGTGCTTTTCTGGTGACGGGCGCTGCTGAGATTCCGCGTGGCCGCCTCTCCGAATGGAAAGCACAACATTTTGGAAACCGGAACTTATGGCGGCTAATCAAAAAACCATGAGCATGGTTTCTTTTAATGCAGTGGTCTAAAGCGGATGCGGTTGTTGCGGAAGAGCTCGAATTGTTTGACGGGAACCTGAAACGGGCCTGCAGCTTGGATAGCGCGCACCAGCGAGGCATCCAAGGCGGCATTTCCGGATGATTCAATGACCTTTACGCTGCTGATACTGCCATCGCGGAGCAGTGACATTTCAACCATCGGGTCGCGAACGTTGTGTCCGACATTCGGCACTTTCCAATGGCGTTGCACGGCATCCTGAATGAGAGCGATGTAGTGGCTGATTTCCTGTTTGGATAGCTGCCCGGAAAATACCTCGGCGGCCTTGTTGTTTTTTCGTGGCGATGAGGATTTTACGTCTGAACTTGAGGTCATCGGCTTGAAAGGGTCGAAATTCGGATCGACTTTGGGCCGTGCTTTTACTTTCGGCTTGGCCAGTTTAAGCACCGGTTTCTTTTTTATTTTCGGTTTTATCTTTGTTTTTACATGTTTTTTGGGTTTGGAAACTTTTTTCAGTTTGTGGACTGTTTTGTGAGCCTTGCGAGGGGGCGCACGCCGTTGCAATTTTTTCAATTGCTGCACCGAAATGATGCTTACTTGCACGCTTTGCGGGTAAAATTCCACCGGTTTTTTATGCCACAGAGAAAAAATAAGCACGGCAGCGATAATCAGCACATGGACGCAAACGGCAAAAAGAATATCCAGCGTTTGCAATCTGGAACCGTTGGTTTTTCCGGCGTGTATGCTGCCGTGTTTAACGGCCTGGTTCGGTGACAAGGCCAACCTTCTTGATATTGGCGGAGGCCAGTGCGCTCATTACTCTGGCGATGTTTTCGTAAGGGGTTTTGGCATCGCCACGGATAAACACGGGCAGGTTTTTCTTCTGTTCGCGGATGGCCTTGATGCGCGGTGCAAGCTGTTTCAGCGTGATTTTCTTCTTTTGCAGATAAATCGTACCGTTTTTACGAACACTGACGAGCAGCGGCTCGACATTTCGCTGAATGGGCGGTGAGGCGGCATCCGGCAAATCAACATTCACGCCCTGTGTGAGCAGGGGCGCGGTGACCATGAAAATAATCAGCAACACCAGCATCACATCAACCAGCGGTGTAACGTTGATTTCACCCATCGGTTCGGTGTCTTTGTCCCATTTGCTGCTACCGGCCCACATTGCGCGCGCTCCTTAGCTTTTGATGTGGCGCGAGATGATATTTTGAAATTCGGAGCTGAATTGCTCCATATTCGCGGCCATTCGCTTCAAATCGGAGGTGAATTTATTATAGGCGACAACGGCTGGGATAGCCGCGACCAGACCGAACGCGGTGGCGACCAGAGCTTCAGCAATACCCGGTGCGACAGCGGCCAGCGAGGTGTTTTTGGTCAGCGCGATATTCTGGAATGCGTTCATAATACCCCAAACCGTGCCGAACAGACCGATAAACGGCGATGTGGAACCAACCGTGGCAAGAAATGACAGATGCCGCGCCATGCGTTCCAATTCGCGCGAAAGAGCAGCATCCAAAGCGCGACGGATGCCTTCGAGGCCACCACCTGCGGTGATTTTGCCGCCTTTTTCGGCGGACGTATCGCGTTTATGGCGCATAAACTCGCGGTAACCGGCCTGAAAAATATTCGGCAGGGCGCTGTTCGGGTAACGCTGTGGAATACCGGCAAGCACGGTGTCCATATCCTTACCGCCCCAGAATGCAGCCGAAAATGCCTCGGCATCACGGCGGTTTCTGCTGTATAGCCGCCATTTATTGAAAACAACCGCCCACGACATCAGTGATAGCAGCAGCAGCAGCACAAGCACTCCCTGCACAACGATGCTGGCATTCAGGATCAGGGTTAAAATGGATAAATCACCACTCATATGTTTATTTCCTCATTCACTTGCATTTTTTTAAGCTCAGGCGTGATTTTATCCAACACCTGCGCCGGAATGCGCCGTGCATGACCGGCAATATCCATGCAGGCCAGTCGAATATCCGCTTCGACAAGCAGTTCATCGCCGCAATACGCCGCTTGATGAAATGCCAGTCGCGCTCCGTGTGCATGAACCAGCCGCGACTGCATATCAAGCGCATCGTTGAAACGTGCCGGGCGGCGATAGTGTACATGCGCTTCACTGACTGCAAACAAAACGCCTGCTTCATGCTGCAACTGATCCAGTTCAATACCGCAATCACGCATAAATTCAGTACGTGCCCGTTCCATGTATTTCAAATAATTGGCGTAATACACAACACCGCCGTGATCAGTATCCTCGTAGTAAATACGCAATGGAAAATGATGTGCGGAATAATGTGGCGCGGGGTTCACAGCAGCGTTCCCTGATCGCCGCTGCCGGGTAAATTGCGTTTGAGATGGGTGTAGGCCAGCGGTGTAGCTACGCGCCCCCGTGGTGTGCGGTTAATCAGCCCCTCTTGTAATAAGAACGGCTCAATCACATCTTCAATACTTTCTTTTTCCTCGGCAATGGAGGCAGCAAGCGTGTCTAGCCCTGCCGGGCCACCGCCGAATTTATCAATCAGCGTGGTGAGCAGCTTGGTATCCATGTAATCCAGTCCGAGTTCATCTACATCCAGACGAACCAGTGCCGCATGTGCGACACCACGGGTGACCACGGAATCATGCTCGACTTCGGCGAAATCGCGCACCCGGCGCAGCAGCCGGTTGGCGATGCGTGGTGTGCCGCGTGAACGGCGGGCAATTTCCATCGCACCGGCATCGTCTATTGCGATATTGAGCAGACCGGCGGAACGGGTGACGATGGCTGCCAGTTCGTCGTGCGAATAGAATTCAAGACGTGCGACAACGCCGAAGCGGCCACGTAGCGGTGAGGTGATGAGGCCGGTGCGGGTGGTTGCGCCGACCAGCGTGAAACGTGGTAAATCCATTTTTATGGAACGCGCAGCCGGCCCCTGACCGATAATAATATCAAGCTGGAAGTCCTCCATCGCTGGATAAAGTATCTCTTCAACTTGTGGGCTTAACCTATGAATTTCATCAATAAAAAGAACATCAAACTCTTCGAGATTGGTAAGCATGGCGGCAAGGTCGCCAGCACGTTCGATGACCGGACCGGAGGTCGAACGAATACTTACGCCCATTTCCTGAGCAACAATATTTGCCAACGTGGTTTTGCCCAATCCCGGTGGCCCGTAGAGCAACACATGATCAAGCGGTTCATTGCGCTTGCGTGCCGCTTGAATGAACACGGACAGGTTGGCGCGGATTTTCTCCTGACCGATGTAGTCGGCCAATTTGGTTGGACGTAGCGCCGCATCCCAGCCATCTTCACCGCGTGCTGCCGCATTCAATAGGCGGGTTTCTTCTTCGTTTGTGGAAGTATTGTTTATGAATTCGTCGCTCATACCAGTGCCTTCATGGCCGCACGGAACATGGTTTCCAGATTGCCGCTTTGATCAATACCCTTCAGAACGGTATCAACTTGCGCCGGTTTATAACCGAGATTAAGCAATGCCGAACGAACATCAGCGAGTACCGAGCCGACAGCAGGGGAAGCATCGCTGTCTTCGACCAGTTTGCCTTTTAGCTCAAGAATCAGACGTTGCGCTGTTTTCTTGCCGATACCCGGTGTGCGCGCAATGGCGATATCATCGGAGGTATCAATGGCGGTCAGCAGTTCATTGATGCTCATGCCGGAAAGAATATTCATGCCCATGCGTGCGCCGATGCCGGAAACGCCTGTTAAACGGCGAAAAATAGCCCGTTCGCGGAGACTGGCGAAACCGAAAAGCATCAATTGGTCTTCGCGAACGTGGGTGTGGATAAAAAGTTCAGCATTTGCACCGTTTTTCAGTGCGCACAGCGTCTGCATGCTGACGCCGACTTCGTAGCCGACGCCGTTCACATCCAGCAATACGCCGCCTGCCGGATCAATATCGCGGACGATGCCTTTCAGCCAACCAATCATGCGCTTGCCGCGATGCGTTTGGCGCTGGCCTGATGATTGGCGTGGCACAAAGCAACGGCCAGCGCATCGGCAGCATCTTCTTTGAGCGGGGCGGCAGGTTTGAGCAGCAGTTGAATCATGTGCTGAACCTGCCCTTTTTCAGCACGTCCGAAGCCGACGACGGCTTGCTTGACGGTGGTTGGACTGTACGCCGAAACCTGCAACCCGGCATGCGTGCAAGCGACGATAAGTGCGCCTCTGGCCTGTCCGAGTTTGAGTGCTGAAGCGGCATTGCGTGCCATAAAGACATCTTCCATAGCAGCGCATTCGGGTTGGAATTCATCAATAACCTGACTGAGCGAAGAGAACAGAACAGCCAGCCGTTGGGAGAATTCACCTGTTCCCGTTGCGATAACGCCGTTGGCGACATGCGTCATGCGGTTGCCCTCAATATCAATCACACCGTAACCGGCACGTCGGGAACCGGGGTCAACTCCGAGAATACGCATATTCGTCAGAGCCTCCCTAGCTACTAAGTCGTTCCATTTCGGCATCGTCGATGTCGAAATTGGCATACACATTTTGCACATCATCAAGCTCTTCAAGACGTTCAATCAGGTTGAGCAACTTACCCGCAGCTTCGCCTTTCACATGCACGGTGTTTTCAGGAATCCACGAAATTTCACCAATCTGCGGTTTCAAATCAGCGGCTTCCAGCGCTTCCTGAACGGTTACAAAATCAGCCGCTGAGCTGGTGACTTCGAAGCAGCCGTCTTCGGCGTTGTCCTGCACATCTTCGGCTCCGGCTTCTAACGCCGCGTCCATCAAGGCCTCTTCATCAATTGCATCGCGATCAAAGACAAACAATCCTTTCTGATGAAACATCCACGCCACACACCCTGATTCACCCATATTGCCGCCGCCCTTGCTGAATGCGGAGCGTACATCGGATACCGTGCGGTTGCGGTTGTCGGTCATGCAATCGACGAGAATCGCCACGCCTTCCTGCCCGTAACCTTCATAGCGGATTTCCTCGATATTCGAACCTTCACCACCACCTGCACCGCGTTCTATAGCACGGTCGATATTACTTTTCGGCATATTCGCGCCGCGTGCTGCGGCAACTGCGGAGCGCAGTCTAGGATTGGCATCAATATCACCGCCACCCATGCGGGCAGCGACAGTGATTTCACGGATATAGCGCGTGAATACCTGTCCGCGTTTGGCATCGGCGGCTGCTTTTTTGTGTTTGATGGTAGACCATTTGGAATGTCCGGACATGAATCGCAACCCTCATTTCAGTCGTGTTGTTTGGAATATGCGGATGTTAGCACGCCTTAAGGGGGTATTAAATACGTTCAGCGAGGTGGGTCATGACCTTCGAGCTTAGTTTCATCAATGATTTTATCGGAGCGGGAAGTTTGGCTGCACCAAGATCTTCGGCGAGATGTGCGTGGCCGAGTTCATCTTCTTTCATTTGCGAAACAATGGCGCGACTGCGTGCGTCATTTTCAGGGAGGCGTTGCAGGTGACTATCAAGATGACGGACGACCTGATATTCCGTTTCCGCCAGAAAACCCAAATTCCAGCGGTCGCCTGCGATTCCTGCCGCCATACCGATAGTCAGTGAACCAAGATACCAGAAGGGGTCGAGGCGGGAAGGTTTGGCATCAAGTTCGCTAAGTCTGCGCCGACACCAGTTCAGGTGGTCGCATTCCTCCTGCGATGCATACGCGAGCTTTTCACTTAAAAGCGGATCGCGCGCCGTCAGACTTTGCCCCTGATAGAGTGCTTGCGCGGCCATTTCTCCGGCATGATTGACCCGCATCAGGCCTGCAGCGGTGTTTTTTTGTTGTTTGGTTAGAGGTTTTTCCGGCGCATCATCTGCCGGTAAGCTTTCAGCGGGGTATTCACGGTTGGCGGGTTGCTCGCAGAAGATATTATTCAACACATGATCAATCTGAGCGATAATGGCATCGGCGAAGGAGGGACGACGAAAATTGTCGGTATCAGAGGTGATGTTTGTGTTTGATTGCATAGGTGAAAATATAGTCCGCAAAAACAAATACGCAAGACCGCAAAGTGAAATCGGTACGCCTATTTTTTGGATCACAATAACATGTTGAAAACACGCTAAACCTAGACGCTTTAAGCACTTGCGGATTTAATCCACAGATTCTGTGGATAACTTTGGGGATAAATCATCGTTTGCTTCTGAATTTGAAGGCTTGCTGACACATTGCTGTCATATGCCTACAAAATAGGCAATCTATAAAATACAGTAAAAACAATAAGTTAGAGGGTTATTGTGCTCAGGTAACATAAACAATGCGCGCATCTTCGTTAAAGTGACGCATGCATAAGGCGAATGGTGAGTAAAGTTATCGGGAAAGGTAAATATAGCAACGATTTGCTGCTTCCTGCCCGCGTTGAACAGCGCTTTCGATGGTGGCCGGTAGTTCACCTGCCTGCGGTGCTTCAAAGGCGTTAATCAGGCCTGTCTGGAGTGCTTGATTCGGGTGCGCGGCAATACACGTTGTGGCGTGATGTTCACTGACGGTACGAACGAATTCCGGCGTTCTGGCAATGCCGGTCATTCTGGCGAGTTCGCTGATGATTTTTTCCTGTAATGGTTGTCCGTGCAACTGGCCGTCATCGGCGCTGATTACGCAGCAGATGTGCCGCAATGTATCGCTATTTTTTCTCAAATCACGTTGCATTTGGGATGAAATATCAAAAAACCACTGGCCGGTAGTACCAATGCCGCCGATGAACGGATAAACCAGCGCAGGCATGTCACGGAACCACATGTGAATATTGCTGATACGGCGAGTGTGAACCGGTTCGTCACTGCCGAGCAATTTCCACGCGGCGCGCAGTGGCAGGGCGATGATAGCTGCGTCAAATGTGTGTTTTCCCTTTGCTGCATCCATGACCACGCGCCCGGCATCTGATTGTACGGATCGAACCCGGCAGCCGGTATGCACATTCACGCCGAGTTGCAGTGCCAGTGCGGCCAGAGGTTCAATCAGCGCTTCGCTGAGTGGTCGTGTAAACCAGCCGAGCCGTGCGTGTTTATGATTGGCGAAGGCTTCGCGCAGGACACGTGCAAAACTGGCGGCATTGGCGGTTTCGAGCGGTTCGTTCATGATGCCGAGGCAGAGCGGTTCGAGCATGTCGCGTTGCATTGCCTGATTGATTCCCATGTTTTCCAACCACGGTTTTACGCAAGTTTTGTCATGGGCTACCTGTTTTAACTGGCGGGCCAGCTTGAGGATGGCGGTGATATCCGAAAAGCCGTGCTCCGGCATGGCATAGCAGGCCAGTGGCAGGGCCAGCGCCAGCGGCAGCAGGGACGCGGGACGTAAATCGAAATAGCCGCGCGATTCATCCCACAAAGCAAGGCGAAGCGTGTCCTGCCAGTGGATGTTTTCGCTTGCTCCTGCTTCATCAAGCAGTGCGATGGTGTGTTCGTATGCGCCGGAAAGCAGGTGCGGGCCGTTATCCACCTGTTGCTGCACGTGTGGTTCGAAAAATGAGCGTGTTCGTCCGCCCAAAGCGGGTGCGGCTTCGAAGAGTTCGATCTGCACACCGCGTCGGGCCAGCCGGATAGCTGCTGTCAGACCGCATAATCCGCCACCGATGATACTTACGCGTGAGTTCGCTGTTTTTTTAGCCTGCATTATTCATAAATGGCTGTGAATTATGCTACTTAGACGGCAAAGGTTAGCGGTAGCGATTTGCGAAGAGCGCGCTTTTCGTAACGCCACATCCGCCATGCGATCCAAATCTTGTGTACGGGAAGCAAGCGCGGCGGATGTTCCCACAGTAAGTCAGGATGCTTCTGAATGCGTTGAAAATGGGCGAAATAAATCGCCCCCATCAACAGCGACGGACGCAGTGATACACGGTCTTCTGACGGTAAGAAATTAATAGCCTTTTGATATAAAGCTTCAATTTTATTGATATAATGACCTATCAACGCGCGCATGCCATTGCTCATATTCCCATCGCTGAAATCCTGATCCGTGACACCGAAACGAATGCGATCCTGTTGCGGGATGTAGATGCGTCCGCGTCCTGCATCTTCTTTCAGATCACGCAGGATATTGGTCAGTTGCAGTGCTTCTCCGAGGGTGGTGGCAAAACGCGCCGACTGATGGGCGCGATGGCCGAAAATTTCGATGGTCAGCAGACCGACAACGCCAGCGACCCGGTGGCAATACAGGGCCAAATCGGATGCTTTCAGAATGGGTTTGCCCTGCACATCCATCAGCATGCCATCAAGAATTTCGATAAACAGTTCTTCGTTCAGATTGAAATGATTGCGCGCCCAGTACAGTTCTTTGCCGACCGGGTGGCGCGGTTTATCGGCGAAGGTACGGGCAATTTCTTCGCCCCAGAAGGCCAGTTTGCGTGCAGCTACGGTTTTGTCGCTCACTTCATCGGCAATATCGTCTACTTCGCGGCAAAATGCGTAAAGGGCCATCATGGCGCGGCGTTGATCTTCGGGCAGGAAGAGAAATGCATAGAAAAATGACGAGCCGGAGCCGCGTGTTTTGCCTTCACAGTATTTGGCGGGTGTCATGGTGTGTTTTCTGCCTGTTTAATGTCTTGTGACCGCCGTACAGAGGTAGGCGCGAGCACATCCAGGAAAACCAGCGGTGCGATTTTCAGCCATGCTGTGGTTTCCAATGTTGGCCGGTTCCTGAGCGTATTTTCAGCATCTGTTTTGCGCAGGATAGCCAAGCCGCCGCGTGTTGTCGCGGCAATTTGCAGGCGTAAGCGTAAGGGCAGGTAGGAAAGCAGGCTTCGCCCTTGCTGCATCATGGCGGTGGTAAAATCAATGGCATGGCGCATGACCGGTTCGAGCTGCTTATCAATATTTTCAGGCGGAGGCGTTTGCCGTAGCACATCGCTATCCAATCCGGCTTTGGCGAGCCAGTCATTGGGTAAATAGCAACGTCCGTTCGGTAAATCAATGCTCAAATCCTGCCAGAAATTGGCCAGTTGCAGTGCGGTGCAGATGTTATCCGAAGCACGCAATGCCTGCGCATTGTCGATGCCATGCAGCGCCAGCACCAGCCTGCCGACCGGATTGGCCGAATGGCGGCAGTAGAACTGTAATTCGTCGAAACTGCTATAAGCGTGAATACTGACATCCATACGGAAGGCGGTGAGTAAATCGTGCAAACAGGAAACCGGCAGATGATGGCGGCGAATCGCATCGCCGAGTGCCAGAAAAACCGGATGATTCACCTCGTCGGTAGCGCAACGTTCAAGCAGCGTCTCCCACGCATCAAGTTGTTTCAGTCGTTTATCAGCGCTTTCATCGCCTTCGTCGGCCATATCGTCGGCGCTGCGCGCAAAGGCGTAAATAGCCGCCACGGCAGGGCGAAAATCGGCACGGATCAGCTTTGAGGCGGTGGGGAAATTCTCATAGTGACTGCGTGCCAGCGCCATGCAGTGCTGGTAGGATGCTTGCACATGCTCGGCAGGTGGTGTGTCATCATGGCGGCGCATGGCGGCATGGTAGCCGGAATGTGTGCGGAAGGCATCTTTGGTTCGTTGTTTTGCCGGATTGAGTTTAATATAACAGAGGCAGGAGGCATGACATGGCGATTTCACCAGCGCGTGTTGTGATTATCGGTGGCGGCATTATCGGCAGCCTGACGGCTTGGCGATTGAAACAACTCGGTATCGAGCCGGTGATTGTCGAGCGCGGGCGTTTGGGGCGCGAATCATCGTGGGCAGGGGCCGGGATTTTATGTCCGATTCAGCCGTGGTTGTATCCCGATGCTTTTACGCATCTGATTGATGCCAGTCTGGCCATGTATCCGGCCTTGCGCGACGAATTAACCGAACGCACCGGCATTTCCCCCGAATGGTTGAAAAGCGGTCTGATGGTGCCGTTTTTCCCCGATGACGACGTTGATCACAAACAAGCCGCACTGGATTGGTCGCGGCGTTTCGGCTGGCAGGTTAAAGATTTGGATGCGGCGCAGGCGCGCGCACAGGAACCGATGCTGGCCGCTGATACCAGCGGGGCATTGTTTTGGCCTGAAGTGGCGCAGGTGCGCAATCCGCGCTTGCTGCAAGCGGTATGCGCGGTATTGCAACAAGAACAGATTGAAATTCGCGAAGAAGCGGAGGTTGTCGGTTTGCTGGAGGCCGGTGGACGGGTCAGCGGCGTGAAACTTGCCGATGGCGAGGCATTGCATGCCGATGCGGTGCTGGTCGCAGCGGGTAGTTGGAGTGGCGAATTGAGTAAATCGCTGGGTTTTTCCATTCCTGTGCAGCCGGTGAAAGGACAGATCGTGCTGCTTAAATCCGAGCCGGGAAGGTTAAAGCATATCGTCAAACACGACCGTGCTTATTTCGTACCGCGCGCCGACGGACGGATTCTGGTTGGCGCCAGCATGGAAATGGTCGGTTTTTCCACAGGAAACACGCCGAACGAAGTCAATGCGCTGCTAAACGGCCTGTCTCGCCTGCTGCCCGGCCTCACCGATGCGCCCATCGAACGCCAATGGATGGGTTTCCGCCCCGGCAGCCCCGACGGCCTGCCGTTCCTCGGCCCCGTTCACACGCATCCCGGCCTATGGATTGCCAGCGGCCATTATCGCAACGGCGTGGCTCTGGCTCCGATTACCGCCCATATCATCAGCCGCTGGATGAACAATGAAGTTCCGGAATTGGATATGTCCTGCTTTCTTCCAGAGCGTACGGTTATTGAATCCGAAGCTATTGGTTTTCCTGTTGCGGCGTAATTGCTGCCAGACACCTTTCTGCAAATATGGATTCCTGAAGACTAATATTTACCACTTTTTGTTCGTGGAAAGCTTTCTCATTAACTCCAAAACCTCATCTTTATTTCTGATGCCGTTTGTTAATAGTTCTTTTGACCATGCGTTTAATTTTCTCAAGTTAACATGGCAAAACACTAATGTTTTACGCTTAATATAGTTGGAAAATTCAAGGTCATCGTTATTTATATCAATACGAATAAAGGTGGTTTCGTATTTCATGAGTAGTGCAGTTAGGTATAAAAAAGGCAGATACGCAATCGAAAATAGTGGGGGGAGAAGGAAATTCCGGAAATTTTTCAGCGTGGCAAAATTTTGAAAGTCAGAAGCGATGTTATATAATGATATAGTCATAAGGCTAAATACATAGATGACAAGAATGCGGCTAAGCAGAATTTGAACATGCTTATATTCAGGCTTATCATCTGAGTAACACTCAGCATATGTCATTACCATTACTGTCATTGTAATAAGGGGAACGATTATTAATTCAGCCAGCAAACTGAACGTGTAAAAGTTTACAATAAATTCAAAAAGTAATACCAGCTTGAAGTTATCAGCGATAGCTTTGCTAAAGTATGCATCGTTACTGGTTTTGTTTATTTGCATAAGCATTAAAAACGCAACGCCAAAGGTCCAGTAAATGGTGTTTTTTATTAACCCAGTATCCCAGAACCCACTTTTCACTGATATTTCCACGATGAAAGCCACATATATCAGCATGAAGCTTATTATTGTTATGATTTTCCATTGAAATAATGATTTTAAAAGACCATATAGCGATGATCTTATGGTAGCTTTGTATATGGACCATCCCAAAAACATTAAAAGCCACGTTATTGTCGCTATTTCACGATTGTTAAATAGACCATCCTCAAAAACACATAACCCATTGATATATTGAGATAATAGTTCTTTTGTGATAGTGTAAAATGCAAGGAAACGTGGTA
>QILF01000085.1 GCA_003233235.1 Zetaproteobacteria bacterium | reverse complement strand
GGATTCGCCGAAGCAACGAATAGTAAACACACCGGTACGCCTACCATGTCAAAGCAGCGGCGGAATTCGCGTTCCATAAAACGCCGGTAGGATGTGCGCATACCTTTCGGACGATTGCAGAAAATACGAATGACCGGTGGTGAAGACGATACCTGCGTACAATATTTCATGCGCACCGCAGCACCATCATCGCTGGGCGCAGGCTGTTGCCGTTGCACATCTTCCAGCCAGCGATTTAATTCACCCGTACCGAACTCGCGCTGATTGCGTCTGGCTGCGGCGACAGCCTCAATTAGCAACGTGCGAACGCCTTTGCCATGTTTCGCGGAAATGCGTAGCAGCGGAATATCGGGCAGCCCGCGCATGCGGAAATTCAACCGCTCGGCAAGATGTTTCCATGCCCGCTCATCAAGCAAATCAATCTTGTTCACCGCGACCAATAGCGCACAGCCTTTCTCTTGTGCCAAACCCATCAGACGCATATCCTGATCACTAACGCCTTCGTGTCCGTCAACCAGCAAAACCGCCACATCGGCGCGTGAGAACGCCTGCTGCGCCTTAACACGCGCCACAAATTCAATCACATCGCTGATCCGCGCATGCCGCCGCTGACCGGCGGTATCCACCAGACGCACGATGCCGGTTCCCTTTTCATCGCTAAACCTAAGATCAACATCCACCGCATCGCGCGTCGTCCCCGCTGTCGCGCTGACAACCATCCGTTCGTGCCCGAGCCAGGTGTTAATAAGCGTTGATTTTCCGGCATTCGGTCGCCCGATTACCGCCAAATTGGCAATCGGCTCAACAGCGTCGTCTTCAACGCCGTTTTCTTCCGGTAATGCAGCTTCAAGCACTTCACGCAGTCGGCGCAAACCCTGATTGTGCAATGCCGATACCGGCAGCGGTTCACCCAGACCGAGGCTGTAGAAATCATTTGCCATATCCGGATTTTCGGCTTTGTTGACCACATTCAAAACACACATATTCTGGCGGCGCAATTTATTGGCAATGGTTTGATCAAGCGGTGTCATTCCGCTCACCGCATCACAAATCATCAGCACCACATCGGCAACTTCCAATGCCGCCTCCACCTGCTGCTCAATGGCTGCCTGCATATCAATCTGTGCATCTTGCAATTGTTGCTGCGTTGCCTCAGGTGGTAAACCGATGCCACCGGTGTCAACCAGCGTCAACGTACGTTTACTGAGCTTCCAGACGGCTTCCAGACGATCAACGGTCACCCCCGGACGGTCACCGACAATCGCACGGCGATCACCAATCAGGCGATTAAATAACGTTGATTTTCCGACATTCGGTCGCCCGACGATGGCGACTACGGGAAGCTGCCTGCTGCGTGCAGACATTAGCGAATCAGATACAGGCCGCCGAGATTGGTGCGCAGCAACAAGCCGTCGGGTGTCGCAACAGGCGAACGATCCACACGTCCCGGTAATTCGATAGAGCCGACAATTTTGCCCTTAAATGTCAGCGCGAATACCTGTCCCCGGTCATCGGCAACATACATTTTTTTATGCCAGACAATCGGTCCGACCAGCTCACCGGCAGCCAGTTTCTGTTTCCATAAAGTCACACCACTGGCCGGATCAAGTTCGACAACTGCACCACCGGCTGTTGCCGCAAACAATCGGTTGTCGTGAATGACAGGTGCCGATTTTAGAGAAATTTTACGTTGCCAGAGCTGCTGGCCGTCACGTGCCGAAAGCGCCACCACATTGCCCTGATAAAAGGAAACGATGAGCACACCGGCAACCACTACAGGGTCGGCCAGCGGAGCCTTTAACTCGCCCAGTACCACGGCATCGTTATCCAAAAGTAATTGCCTGCGCCAGACCAGATCACCGCTATCGGCACGTACGGCAACGGCATCACCATTATTCATGGATGCATAAATCACCCCGCCGACAACCAGTGGCGAAGGCGTTAAATGCATGCTTAATCCGGCCAGCGTGCCGGAAAAGCTCCAGCGTTTCTTACCTTTTGAAGAAATCCGGTACAAGCTGTTGTCACCTGTTTGAACAAGAATATCATCACCGATGCGTACCGGATGGCCGAGCATGACCGATGATAAAGACCGCTGCCAGAGAATACGCCCCTGCTGCGGGTCAATGCCATACAGAATTCCCTGTGCATCACCGAGTACAATAAGTGTCGGAGATACTGCCAACACGCCGGAATCGCTGACCGATTGCAGTGGAACGCGCCGCAGTTCACTGCCATGTAGATTAAATATATGAACAAAACCGTCCTGTCCGCCGACCACAATCAGCTTTCCGGCTAACGCCGGACGGGCATAAGCAAAGGGCGAACGCGGTTCGCGCTGATCAACATCCGCGCTCCAGATAAGCTGCAACCCGGCCACAGTGGGCGGCGTGATTTTCTCGGCTTCCTGCGGACTGTCGTCGGAAAACATCGCGCAACCTGCCAATGTCAGCACAGACAGTGTCAGTAGCAGGGGGAATTTACGAAATATACTCAACGGCTCATCCCTGTTTTCCAGTTGCAGGGGCCTTACCAAGTGCGCCAAGTTGCTGCCCGATGCTGCGCGCAAGTTCTGTGTCGTAAGATTGGGCATCGTTGGCACTTTGTAGATGTTGGATACGCTCGGCATCATTATCTGAAGCCTGCGCCATCAGATAATAGCGCAACTGTTCGTAGGCACGACCAACGGGTTCGCTCAACAACTTAAGCGCGGCAGCTTTATCACCTGCGGCAATCTTGATGCGCGCCAAATCCATACGCGCCTGCGCTTTCATGCCGCTATCAATATCGCTCCGGCCCAGCAGGGCGCGCAGATAGGTTTCGGCATGTGCGCTATCAACTTTGGCCATCAGTATGCGTGCCAAACTTGCATAAGCGGTATTATCATAATCGTTGATGATCGACTTTAGCAAGGTGCGCTTATCATCATCCTGTTTGGCGTTAAGCGCCTGATAATAAAGTGCTGCTGCCGAGGCGCGCTGGGTGTCACGATGTTCTTTCCAGAAACTGATGCCAACCAGCACAATAAGCAGCGCCACCAGTCCGCCAATAATCTGTTGCTGATGTTCTTTCGCCCATGCGTTCAGATGTGCCGAACGCATATCGCGTTTTAGCTCATCCATGTCCTGCTTGCTGACTTCAATCGGTTGCTGTTTATTCTGTTTATTGTCGCTGTTCACTGTTGTTCCTCACGTTTATTGGATGCGGCGCGCACGAAAACTAGGCGCGCGGCCCGGACTGTCAATCTTCCCCTGTCTTTGCACTTTATCCGGCGCGTGTTTCGTTTGATCCCATAACGACCTGCAAAACGCTTTGCACCAGTGCTGCCATCGGAATAGCAATGAACACGCCGAGTACGCCCCATAGACTCCCGAACACCAGAATCGCCACAATAATGGCAATCGGATGCAGGTTGACAACTTCGGAAAACATCCATGGAATCAGCACATTAGCATCTAAGAGCTGCACGACACCATAGGCGATAAGTGCATACATGGTGGCATCGGACAGACCCCACTGGAAAAAGGACAACGCCACCACCGGCACGGTAACCACGGCTGCGCCGACAAAAGGAACCCACACCGAAAGGCCGGTTAGCGCACCAAGCAGCAGTGCGTACTGATGACCGCACCACCACAGCACAAGCCATGTCACCACACCGACGATACACATTTCCCAGAATTTACCGCGAATATAATTGCCTATTTGCACGTCCACTTCGCCCCACACCCGATGGATCAGCATGCGTTCGCTTGGCAGAAACCTTTGCCCCCAAGTAATCAGCGTGCCTTTATCCTTGAGCAGAAAAAATACCAGTACCGGAACAAGAACTACATAAACAAGGAAAGTAATCAGTCCGGGAATCGAGGATAACGAGAAAGAGAAAATCGCTCCGCCCCACTCCTGCATTTTACTAATCAGCATTGAGGCTGCCTGTTGCACATAATCAGGGTTAATCCATCCGGCGTGTTCGATCTGCATCGAATGCAGCCAGTTGCGCAGGCCTTCGACAAGATGCGGCGCTTGCGAGATGAGATGACCGACCTGCCCTGAAAGTAGCGGTAATATGGCTAGAAATGCGAACAATACGAACAGAATCGAGCCAACGGCAACCAGCGTAATGCTAAACAAACGTGGTATTCGGCAGCGGCACAGCAAGGAGACCACGCCGTCAAGCACGTAAGCTATCGCAATCGCCACCAGCAACGGTGCAAGCATTTGTCCGAATAAACCGAGCAGACCGAAAAGAATAGCCAGCGAAACCCACAGCGCGACCATCTGCGTATCGGCAAGCTGTCGCTCCACCCATGTTTTTATGGCTTGCAATGTTCTCTCCCGCTACCGGAGGGCCCTAAAGCAACCAGTAATGCTGCTGTCAGCGAGGCAATCAAATGCAGGATGGCGCTTACCCCGTGCCACATGCCGAATTCGGCACGTTGCGGATCGCCTGCAGGCACAGCATCAATCGGCCCCATGGCCAATTTCAAGTCCTGTATGACGGGCGACAGGATAAATTCGTTAGCACCAATCAGGCAAACAGCGACAAACAATAAGATCCAGCGTAAACGTCCCGTTTCCCGCCGCCACCAGAAGGCAGCGACAGCAAGCAGCAAAACCAGCAGCCCGCGATTGGCGATATGAAAAATTGACCCCGCCACATGGCCTGCCTGAGCATGGCTATCCAGTAGCGAAAACAATACCGGTGCAACCACATAGCCGGGTACAACCAGCAATGCCAAAACCAGTGCCAGAGACAAACGAACAGCTCCCGCACGCAAGCAGGATGCCGATAAACAGCCGCACTTAGCGATAGGAAATATCCTGAATTTCATATTCTTTTTCGCCACTTGGCGCGCGCACAATCGCTACATCGCCGACTTCCTTGCCAATCATCGAGCGGGCAATCGGCGAAGTGATAGAAACCGTCCCCTTGTCAATGTCCGCTTCGTCAACGCCAACAATCTGGTAGGCCACCACATCGCCTGAATCCAAATCAATCAGTTCAACGTGAGCACCGAAAACCACTTTCTCGGAATTAATTTCAGATGGATTAATCACCTGCGCTCGCCCGAGTTTATCTTCCAGATCGGTAATGCGCCCCTCATTGAAACCCTGCTCTTCCTTGGCCGCATGATATTCGGCATTTTCCGAAAGGTCGCCATGTGCACGTGCGGTAGCAATCGCCTCGATAATTTGCGGGCGTTTTATAGTTTTCATATATTTTACTTCTTTGCGCAGGGTTTCAGCACCCTGCGTTGTCATTGGTACGCGTTCCAAAGAATCAACCTCCGTGATATGCCTGTATACTTTTGACCTCGGTCATGTCTGCACGGCGCAAAATCGCCTCTGCAGCCGCTTGGCCGCCAGCCATGGTCGTAAAATAGGAAATGCCGTGATCCAAGGCCGCCTGACGAATGGATTTGGAATCGGCAATAGCCTTCGCACCTTCGGTGGTATTGACAATCAACGCCACATCGCCAGACAGCAAGCGGTCAACAATATGCGGTCGTGCGCCATCTGTCACTTTAGCCACTGATTCGCTGCAAATGCCCGCATCCGCGAGTGCTTTATGCGTCCCGGACGTAGCCAGCACCTCAAATCCGGCTTCGACAAGCAAACGACTCAAACGCACCGCAGCATCTTTATCCACTTCGCGCACCGAAACAAAGGCGCGTCCGGCGGAAGGCAGACGGCTTCCGGCAGCCAGTTGTGCTTTGGCAAAAGCCGCTGGAAAATCAGCCGCAATACCCATCACCTCGCCGGTGGATTTCATCTCCGGGCTGAGCAATGGATCAACACCACGAAATTTTACAAACGGAAATACCGCTTCTTTAACGGCGCGGAAACGGCTTGGTTGCGCGATTTCAGTAATTTCCAAATCATCCAATGTTGCACCTGCCATGATGCGTGCGGCTAGCTTGGCCAGCGGCACGGCTGTCGCTTTGGAAACAAACGGTACGGTACGACTGGCGCGCGGGTTGACTTCCAATACGTACAAATCGTCACCTTGCAGCGCAAACTGAATATTCAGTAAGCCTTTCACGTTCAGCGCCAAACCCAGCGCCGCCGTTTGTCGGCGCACCTCGGCAATGACCTGTTCCGAAATCGAATGTGGCGGCATGCAACAGGCGGAATCGCCCGAATGCACACCTGCTTCTTCAATATGTTCCATGATTCCGCCAACCACGACCCGCTTTCCGTCGCAAAGCGCATCCACGTCCAACTCAATTGCGCAATTGAGAAAACGGTCCAGCAGCACCGGATGATCGTGACTGACGCTAACCGCCTCCTGCATATAACGCAGCAAGCCGGTTTCGTCGTGGACAATCTGCATCGCCCGTCCGCCCAAAACATATGATGGACGCACCACCACCGGATAGCCAATCGTTGTCGCCACGTTTAACGCTTCTTCCACTGAACGCGCTGTGCCGTTCTCCGGTTGTTTTAACTTTAAATCGTGCAGCAATTGTTGGAACCGCTCACGATCCTCGGCCAAATCAATCATATCCGGGCTGGTTCCGATAATCGGCACACCGGCGGCTTCGAGATGTTCGGCCAGTTTCAACGGCGTCTGGCCGCCGAATTGCACAATCACCCCGTCTGGTCGCTCTACTTCGACAATCGCCATTACATCTTCAAAGGTTAGCGGCTCGAAATACAGGCGGTCGGAGGTATCATAATCGGTGGATACGGTTTCCGGATTACAGTTGACCATAATCGTTTCGATACCGTCTTCGGACAACGCAAACGAAGCATGCACGCAGCAATAATCGAATTCGATGCCCTGACCGATGCGATTCGGGCCACCGCCGAGCACCATGATTTTTTTCTTGTCCGTCGGTCGTGCTTCGCATTCGTCTTCATACGTGGAATACAAATACGGCGTTTGCGCCTCAAATTCGGCGGCGCAAGTATCCACGCGTTTAAAAACAGGGTGAATACCGGCATCCAAACGCGTTTTACGCACCGCAGATTCGTCCGCATCCAGCAATTGCGCCAAACGCTCATCCGAAAGACCATTACGCTTCGCCGTACGCCAATCATCAGCTGAAAGCACACGAATATCACGTCCGGCCAATGATTCTTCCAGCGCAATCACGGCAGCGATTTCACGCACAAACCACGGGTCCATTTTGGTGACATCCAGCACCCGTTGCTCGTTCCAACCGCCTGTTTCACCCAAGCGCAGTGCCTCGCCAATCCACCACAGCCGTTCCGCACCCGGTACAGCCAGTTTTTCCTGCAAAAATGCATTCACATCCGCATCGGCGGGGATTTGCGCATCAAAACCAGCCGTTCCGGTTTCTAAACCGCGCATCGCCTTGCCCATTGATTCGGCAAAGCTGCGGCCAATCGCCATCACCTCGCCCACCGATTTCATCTGCGTGGTCAAACGGCAGTCCGCACCGGCAAATTTCTCGAAGGCAAAACGCGGCATCTTGGTGACGACATAATCAATCGTCGGTTCAAAAGCAGCCCATGTTTCGCCGGTAATATCGTTGCGAATCTCATCCAGCGTATAACCGACCGCCAGCTTGGCGGCGATTTTGGCAATTGGAAAACCGGTGGCCTTGGAAGCCAGCGCGGAGGAACGCGATACACGCGGATTCATTTCAATGACAATCAATCGCCCGTCGGCAGGGTTGACGGCAAACTGGACATTGGAACCGCCGGTTTCAACTCCGATTTCACGCAAAATCGCAATGGAAGCATCGCGCATACGCTGATATTCTTTGTCGGTCAGGGTTTGTGCCGGAGCAACGGTAATCGAATCGCCGGTATGTACGCCCATTGGATCAACGTTCTCAATCGAACAGATAATCACGCAGTTATCGCTGGTATCGCGCATCACCTCCATCTCGAATTCCTTCCAGCCGATAATTGATTCCTCAACCAGAATTTCGTCGGTCGGACTGGCATCCAAACCGGAAGCGGCTATCTGCTCCAATTCTTCCGGATTGTAGGCAATGCCACCACCGGAGCCACCCAAGGTGAATGACGGACGAATAATCAGCGGATAACCAAGCTCCTCAACCAGCTTGCGCGCATCGTCCATCGAATGTGCAAAACCGCCGCGCGCCATTTCCAGGCCGATATGATCCATGGCTTCTTTGAAACGCTCGCGATCTTCGGCTTTGTCAATGGCATCCGGCTGCGCACCGATCAGTTGCACGTCGAATTTTTCGAGAATACCGTGTTTATTGAGCGAAAGTGCGCAATTCAGTGCCGTTTGACCGCCCATGGTCGGTAAAATCGCATCCGGACGCTCTTTTTCGATGATTTTAGCCACCACTTCCCAAGTCACCGGTTCGATGTAGGTGGCATCGGCAAATTCCGGGTCGGTCATGATGGTGGCCGGATTGGAATTCACCAGAATGACGCGAAAACCATCCTCGCGCAATGCTTTGCAGGCCTGAACGCCCGAATAATCAAACTCGCAAGCCTGACCGATCACAATCGGTCCGGCACCAAGAATAAGAATTGATTCAATATCATTTCGGCGGGGCATCGGCTATGGATTCTCCTTGCAGACGGGAAAGGCGGTAGGCCACCTTTCGGCAACTGCGAAGCATACGAAAATCAGCACCGCCTGCCTACTGCGAATCACCATTGTGAACCACTGCTACACGGCAGATGCAAGCAATTCAGAAAGGGAACTAGGGCCTGTTCACACTAATTCTAATCGAAGCGCTGCATTTCCTTTGGTCACAGCCCTGTGGGAGATGCCATTTTTGCACGCTGCTTCGTTATTCCTCGCTGATGTGCATGCAGCACATTACGCTCGAAATGCCTTGCAGCGCAACAAAAATGGCTATCTCGCTACGGCTAGAATTAGTGTGAACAGGCCCTAAAGGGAATTCCGAGCGCATGTGCCAATCCGCGATGTACAACTCGCCCGTCCCAGATATTAACGCCGCGTGCCAGCGAGGCATCCGCCACCGCTGTCTCAACACCCATATCCGCCAGTTTTTGCACATAGGGCAGCGTTGCATGGGTCAAAGCCAGCGTTGCGCTTACCGGAACCGCAGCTGGCAGATTCGGCAGACAGCAATGCAGCACATCTGCTTCAAGATAGACCGGGTCGGCATAAGTTGTGGTTCGACTGGTCGTTGAAATACCGCCCTGATCTATAGCAATATCAATAAATACGCCACCGGCCATGCGCTGCATATCTTTTGCTTCCAGCAATTGCGGCGCGTGTTCGCCGGGAATCAATGCCGCGCCAATCAAAAGGTCGCAACCGTTCAATGCAGATGGCCAGTGTTTCGTATCCAGCAGCCGTGCAATATTTTTCTCGCCAAATATCTGCTGTAGGCCAATCACGCAAGCCGGATTCACATCCAGAACAAGCACCTCCGCACCCATGCCCTTGGCCATACTCGCCGCACTTTTTCCTGCATTGCCGCCACCAATAATCACCACACGCGCTGGCGGCACGCCATCCACACCGCCCATCAGCACCCCTTTCCCCGGAAAGGGAGTTCCATTCTCCGATTGCAACAGGCGCGCACCCGTTTGCACTGCCACGCGACCGGCAATCCGGCTCATTGGTGCCAGCAAAGGTAATGTCCCGGCATCCGTTTGAACGGTTTCATAAGCAATGGCACGTACCTTTTTCGCCAGTAGTGTCTGTGCAAGTTCAGATGCTGCGGCCAGATGCAGATAGGTAAAAAGACACATCTCAGGGCGCAGAAAATGAAATTCTTCAAGCTGTGGTTCCTTAACTTTAATGATTAACTGTGCCGCCCATACCTCCGCTTTTGTTAATATACGCACTCCATCTTTGTTATAGTCGGCATCGCGATAGTCGCTGCCCTCTCCAGCACCCTGTTCAATCCTCACTTCATGCCCGGCGGCGGCCAGTTGCGCCGCGCCTTCAGGGGTCAGCGCAACCCTGCGTTCACGGTTTTTAATTTCTTTTGGTACGCCAATAATCATTGCGACTCCATTGAGCACACGGTATGTCATCCTTAGAGCCACTTGCAAAAGTCGTGAGCGGCGATTTTCTTCCCCACTGCGGCGCGATTTTGAGTTGGACTTTCGGAAAATGAAACCGCCATTCACCTCATTCCAACTCAAAATCGCAATCGAAGTGGGATTGCAACTCATCCACCCAGACTTTTGCAAGTGGCTCCTTATTATCCATTATAATGCAAAAACAGCATGACAGGTTTCCGCTTGTTTCCAGCCAACCTATGCTCGGTTATGCTTAGCCGATGCGGTAACCGACCGCCAAGGAAAAAGCATGTCCATTTCGCTCAAGCCAATGATGCTCTCCGGCAAAGAAGTGCTGCCCCTGATTGAAGGAGGCAAAGGCGTTGCTGTATCCAACGGAGAAAGCTCCGGCGCTTGGGCTGCGGCAGGCGGCATCGGCACTTTCTCGGCTGTCAATGCCGATAGCATGGATGCAGAAGGCAACATAACGCGTACTGTTTATGAAGGGAGAAGCCGTAAGGCGCGCTTTGAGGAGCTGGTTGAACAGGCCATCAAAGGTGGCATCAGTCAGGCCAGAATCGCCCATGAATGTGCTGCTGGTGAAGGTCGAATTCATGCCAATATTCTGTGGGAAATGGGCGGTGCAGAACGTGTCCTGCATGGTGTGCTTGAAGGTGCGAAAGGGCTGATTCACGGTGTTACCTGTGGTGCAGGCATGCCGTTCCGGCTGGCTCCCGTTGCCGCCCAGTATCAAGTCTATTATTACCCGATTATTTCTTCAGCGCGCGCTTTCCGCGCGCTGTGGCTACGCTCGTATCGCAAAGTACCTGAATGGCTGGGTGGCGTAGTTTACGAAGACCCGTGGCTGGCTGGCGGGCACAACGGTTTATCCAATTCCGAAGACCCCTTGCAGCCGGCGGACCCCTATCCACGCGTTGCCGAACTGCGCAAAACCATGAATGAATTCGGACTTGCGGAGACACCGATTGTCATGGCTGGTGGTGTCTGGTTTCTACGTGAATGGGCCGACTGGCTGGATAATCCTGAAATCGGCCCGATCACCTTCCAGTTTGGAACTCGAACTTTGTTAACGCAGGAAAGTCCCATCTCCGAAAAATGGAAACAACGTCTGCTCCAATTGAAAAAAGGCGACATCCGGCTCAATCAGTTTTCACCGACCGGGTTTTATTCCTCAGCCGTGTACAATCAGTTTTTACACGAACTATATGACCGTGCCGACCGCGAGATTGCCTTTGTTGATCATCCGGCAGGCGATCACAGCGAACCGTTCAGCTTTGGCGTGCGCAACAAACAGGTGTTTGTCACCCGCCATGATCATAAGCTGGCCGATGAATGGATGGCCGATGGTTTTAGCAAGGCATTGCCGACACCGGACTCGACGCTGATTTTCGTTTCGCCGGGTAAAGCGCAGGAGATTCGTGAAGATCAACTCAATTGCATGGGCTGTCTTTCGCAGTGTAAATTCTCGAACTGGGCCGCTAACGAAGCAGGTACAACTGGTCGCAAAGCCGATCCGCGCAGCTTTTGCATCCAGAAAACCCTACAGGAAATTGCCCACGGCGCTGATCCCAGTTCGCATCTGATGTTTGCCGGTCACGCCGCCTATCGCTTCGCCGAAGATCCGTTCTACGCCAACGGCTTCATCCCCACCGCCAAGCAACTGGTTGAACGCATCATGACCGGTGATTGATCGCAGCATGGCTGGCGAAAATAACAACCCTCATGCCCCTGCCTCCCAAGAACCTCGTGCGGGCTGGATAAAGGTTTTTGAAGCCACTGCCATTCAATGTATGTTCAGGCTATCATAGCAAGGATTGGAAAATACCAAAGTTCAATCGCAATATTGATGAAAATAAACTACCCCGCAGCAAGCTACGGGGTATTAGTGTCACCCTGCTAGAATAGCGCTAATTGATAATCACTGTGGAGCTTCTTATATTC
>QILF01000099.1 GCA_003233235.1 Zetaproteobacteria bacterium | reverse complement strand
AGTCTGGGTGGATGAGTTGCAATCCCGCTTCGAGTGCGATTTTGAGTTGGAATGAGGTGAATGGTGGTTCCATTTGCCGAAATTACAACTCGAAATCGCGCCGGAGCGGGGAAGCAAATCGCCGCTCACGACTTTTGCAAGTGGCTCTACTGTCACAAAGTTCCGATTGTGAAACCAAGAAATGCTGTGTTCATTCATGCATTTCCAATACCTTACTATGCAAGCTGCAAACGGATTTGGAAAGGTCATTGTGGTTATCGTCATTCATTTCAACTGTTGGAGGTCACGCACAGCGCCTTTATCTGCACTGCTCGTCAGCGCGGCATAAGCCTTGAGCGCCTTGGAAACAACACGTTTGCGATCAGCCGGCTGCCACGCCGTCGCACCTTTTTCCTGCATTTCGGCACGACGATTAGTCAATTTCTCATCGGAAACGGCCAGATGAATCGTGCGCGCCGGAATACTGATTTCGATAACGTCTCCTTCTTCAATCAAAGCAATTGCGCCACCTTCCGCTGCTTCCGGAGAAGCATGCCCGATGGATAATCCGGAGGTTCCGCCGGAAAAACGCCCATCGGTAAGCAGCGCACAATCCTTACCCAGCCCTTTGGACTTTAAATAAGATGTCGGATACAACATTTCCTGCATGCCCGGTCCGCCTTTCGGGCCTTCGTAACGAATCACAACAATATCACCGGCAACGATTCTGTCGTTCAAAATAGCGGTTACCGCATCATCCTGCGATTCAAACACACGCGCACGACCGGAAAATTCCCAGATCAAGGCATCCACACCCGCAGTTTTCACAATGCATCCACGCTCGGCAATATTACCAAACAGCACAGCCAAGCCGCCTTCTTGGGAATACGCATGCGCCATATCGCGGATACAACCTGTATGGCGGTCCGTATCCAGATTTTTCCAGCTTTCATTCTGCGAAAACGCTTTCAGCGACGGCACGCCGCCGGGTGCAGCCAGAAACAACTGCTGAGCTTCCGTATTTTCCGTATTCATCACATCCCACGCATTCAAAGCATCGCCCAGCGTTGGCGCATGCACACAACCGGCATCGGCATGCAACAATCCACCGCGATTGAGTTCAGCCAGAATACCCATAATACCCCCGGCGCGGTGTACATCCTCAAGATGGTAGGCGGAAGACGGCGATACCTTGCAAATATTGGGAATATGCCGCGACATACGGTCAATATCGTCCATCGTGAAATCGACACCGGCTTCCTGTGCGATAGCCAGCAGATGCAGCACGGTATTGGTGCTGCCGCCCATCGCAATATCCAGCGCAATGGCATTTTCGAAGGCATCAAAAGTAGCAATTGAGCGTGGTAATACAGAAGCATCATCCTGCTCGTAATAACGTTTGGCAATCTCCACCGATAAACGCCCTGCTTTCAGGAATAGCTCCTTCCTGTTCGCATGCGTGGCCACCAGCGAACCATTGCCCGGTAACGCCATCCCGAGCGCCTCTGCCAGACAGTTCATTGAGTTGGCTGTGAACATACCCGAGCAGGAGCCACAGGTCGGACATGCCGAACGTTCAACGGCCTCAACCGTTTCATCCGATTCGTTCGGGTCGGCAGCCATGACCATGGCGTCAACCAGATCAAGATGCAGTTCGCGGTTGGCCAAGGTCACCTTGCCTGCTTCCATTGGCCCGCCGGAAACAAACACAGCCGGAATATTTAAACGCATGGCCGCCATCAGCATGCCCGGCGTGATTTTATCGCAATTGGAAATGCAAACCAGCGCATCGGCACAGTGTGCGTTGCACATATATTCCACCGAATCAGCGATAATTTCGCGACTGGGCAGCGAATAAAGCATGCCACCATGCCCCATGGCAATGCCGTCATCCACGGCAATGGTAGAAAATTCTTTGGCAACACCGCCCGCCGCTTCTATTTCACGCGCCACCATCTGGCCCAAATCTTTCAAATGCACATGGCCGGGTACAAACTGGGTGAACGAATTGGCAATAGCGATAATCGGCTTATCCCAATCGCCCTCTTTTGTGCCGGTGGCGCGCCATAACGAGCGTGCGCCAGCCATATTGCGGCCATGGGTGGTTGTGCGGGAACGGTATACGGGCATAAAAACCTCTCTTGCTTACGATTCAAATAATTGCTGTATCGTAAGCAAATAATTGCTGTATCGTAACCAAACTGCCGTGGTGATGCACGCGTCTAATCGGCAGTTATTACATCCTCGACCACAAACTGTACCGCGCCGTTGCCGCGCCAATCGTCTTGTTGCAGGTGGCCGATAAGCGAAACCGTTAATCCGGGTTGAATGACATCGTTGATGGCCCCTGCTCCGAAGACGATGCCGTCCAGCCAGCGGCTGCCATCGGTCAGTTTCAGACGTGTTACGCCACCCTTCAAATCGCGCCGGTCGGCAATTTGCAAATCTTTAAGCAGCCATGTGCAGGCCGGGTTACCGCGTCCAAGCGGCTCGAATCGGCTCAATCGTCCAGCCAAACCAATGTGCATGCAGCCCAAACCGAGAATACCATCCACGGCCAATTGCATGCCAAGGCCAGCCGATTTTCTCTGTTTTGCCACTTCGGCGGCAAATGCGCTGACAAAACCATCCCATTCGCCGAATTTGATACTGCCGCCACCGGCTCCGGCATGACCACCAAAACCATCCAGATATTCGCTGCATGCATTTAACAAATCACCAATATGAAAACCCGGCTGACCGCGCAAAGAAACACGAATCACACCATCCGGTGTCACAAAACCAACCGCAGCAGGTTTTCCATGCTTGCGTGCCAAACGACCGGCAGCCAGACCGACCACCCCCGCATGCCAATCACCATCGTATATCGCCAGCACATCCGACCCGGCCAGTTTTACTTCCGCCTGCTTAAATACTTCCGCCTCCACCTGCCGCCGCTGTTTATTCGTCACATCCAGTTCTTCGGCCAGCATTGCCGCTTCATCCGCATCGCTGGTGGACAGCATGCGCATCGCCGCTTCCCCGTGCTGCATACGTCCTGCCGCGTTGATGCGCGGGGCGAGATAAAAGCCAATCGTTTCGGTTGTTGCTGCTTTTTTCACCCGTGCCACCGCCATCAGCGCCTGCATACCGACAGACGGCTGCGTATTTAGGCGTTTTAAGCCGTGATAAACCAGAATTCGATTCACACCGACAATATCCATCACATCAGCAACCGTCGCTATCGCCACACGATCAAGCAAGCTGCGCAAATCGAATTCAGGTGCTGAGTGTTGCTCGCGAAGCAGCTTCCACACTGCCATCAGTAGAAAAAATGCCACGCCCGTGCCACATAATTTACGATCTGCAAAACCACAATCTTCACGTGCCGGGTTGAGCAGTGCAAAAGCCTCCGGTAGCTCCTCATCCGGCAAATGATGGTCGCTGACAATCAAATCCAGCCCAATCTCCCTCGCCCGTTTGCACGCCGCAATACAACTGGTTCCGGTATCCACACTGATACCCAGACAAATCCCCGCCGCATGCGTTTTTTCAACCGGACCAACGCCGATTCCATGCCCCTGCTCGGCACGATGCGGAATTGAAAAACTCACCACTGCACCTGCCGCTTTCAAGGCTTCCAGAAGAATCGCTGTGCCGTTTACCCCGTCAGCATCGAAATCACCGAAAATATGAATCGTTTCACCGCCGGAAATCGCCTGCGCGACACGTGCCGCTGCTTTGTCCATATCGCGCATGACAAACGGGTCGGGAAGATCGGATAAACGCGGCGCAAAAAACGCATCGGCTTCGCTCAAACCACGCGCGTCCAGCAAACCCTGCCACGCCTGCAACGGCTCGTCGGCATTCAGAGGATTATTGCGCCATACCAACTGTCTCCCCTTGGCTGTTCGTGTTTCAGGCAGCATTAAAACCCCTCAATTGTTTCAATAAATCGCACTCTGTTTTGCATGTTTTAATACGCCACGCCCGACGGCCAAGACGCGGCAGGAATACTTTGCTCAACAATACCGCTCTACCCTCGCCGGATAACACGATGCGATCCGGAAGTGGTGCATTCTCCGGTAACAAATCAGCTAATTTTTCCGCCTCGCTGATTATCCAGAGCGCCTCCTGCATCTTTTGGGGTCAGCGCTCAATCTTTTGGCAACCTTCGGGGTCAGTGGCAACCTTCGGGGTCAGGACTTGTTTCGCGGATTCCATGGCAACCTTCGGGGTCACAACCTTCGGGGTCAGGACTTGTTTCGCGGATTCTGGTTCCGGATCAAGCTGCCTTTCTCTCCAGTTGAACAATCCGTCCTTCATGCCCATCCACCTTTTCGCCCACGACACCAATATCTTCTTTGAGTTCATCCCGAAGCGAATCAATCTTGGCATCCAATCGCTGCTCAACGCCATCAATCTTCGCATCCAGCGAATCGTGCACGGTCTTGAACATAGCCATGGCCTCTGCATGCTGATTTTGGGATGTGGCTTGCACCCGGTCGATTTTTTGATCCAGAGCAGCGTGACCTTCGAGCAGTAGGTCGAATTTCCCGTTCATATCCTCAAGAATAACTTCCATACGATGTCTTTCATTGCCAGTCATGCGCACCTCCCTGACCATAAATCAAGTCCGTAGCTTACGCCTCCCCTGTGTATCATGACAAGCCACTGCCACGGCAACCTAGCGCAGCACAAAAACAGGTCAGACGTAGGCGTGAATTATTGCGTTATTTGTATGGCTCCGTGAAGTATGGAGCACAATATTGATTCAGATTTAAGTGATGCTGGTATCCATTTTGGCTTGCCGAATCTTGGCAGTATTGATTTTGTCAGCAGCACCGCCCTACTTGCGCCGGATAACACGATGATTTTCGGCAGCATGGCGTTTCCCGTCAATAAATCATGCAGCTTTTCCGCCTCGCTGATAATACAACACGCATTGCGCCCGTCGCTCACCGCTTGTAAAAACGGATTGCGCGTCGCCACAGATGGAAAGCTTGTCGATGCACTATTCGGCCACGCACAAGCGCCCCACAGCCACAAACCGTGAATATCCGGCTGACCCATACGATGCCCGGCATGTTTACCGTGTAAACTCATCTGAATTTCGGACAGCAGCCGCATCAATCGCCCGCCGTCCGCACCTTCGGGATGCCGGTTGGGCAGCAGATGCCCGGCAATTGCGGCAAATGGCACGGGCGAGGCATCCATCACCTGCTCACAAGTCAATAAAAGTGCCGAATCAAGCGCATGCAAACACATACCTTCCTCTTCAAGCAGCGGATTCAGTGTGTCACACAACCAGCGCGCATCCACTGCACACCAATCCAACGCGTCTTCCGGCATTACGCGCACCGAATCGCGGCCAAGCAAAGCATGGTAAGGTGATGCCACCCAGCATTGACGTGTATTTTCGGGAAGAAATGTGTGCTTTTCCGATGCGCATTTTTCAGCCAGCAACGCCGCCGGATCGGTATCGCATAATGCCGCATACCAGCCGAGCGGATTTTTGTCCGAGCAATCGAACCATTGTCGTTTTCTGGACGCTAATTCACCGCGATATGCGGTCAGCGCAGGGTGTAGTAACAACGCATCCCCATCGCCGGACAGCAATGCATCACTTGCCAGCAACCATGTCATTGGGATGGCCTTCTGAAAAGAATCAGGAATCCAGTACCTTGCGCACTGCGTCTTCGTTGGCGTCAATGGTAATCGGCGTCGGCATGTTGTTCATCGCCGTATCCGGGTCTTTCAGACCGTTGCCGGTCAGGGTGCAGACAATTTTATCACCCGGTTTGAAATAACCGGCTTTGTTTTTCTTAATCACACCGGCCACAGATGCTGCCGATGCCGGTTCGCAGAACACACCTTCAAGAGAAGCCAGCATATCGTAGGCCTGCAAAATATCTTCGTCGGTCACTGCTTCAATCACACCGCCGGATTCGTCGCGGGCGGCTTCGGCTTGTTTCCACGATGCTGGTTTACCGATACGAATAGCGGTAGCGATGGTTTCCGGATTTTCTACCGGTGCGCCGTTAACAATCGGTGCAGCACCCGCAGCCTGAAAACCAATCATTTTCGGCAGACTTTTACTGATTCGTTTATCAAAATATTCCTTATAACCCATCCAGTAAGCGGTAATATTGCCTGCATTGCCAACCGGTAGTGCGTGGTAATCCGGTGCAAAACCCAATTCATCCACAATCTCGAACGACGCGGTTTTCTGCCCCTGAATACGGAATGGATTAACCGAATTAACCAGCGAAATCGAACCGTCGGCACTAATCTCGCGCACCAGCTCCAGCGCATCATCGAAATTACCGCGAATCTGAATCACCTTGGCCCCGTAACGAATGCCCTGCGACATTTTTCCAAGAGCAATTTTTCCATCCGGAATCAA
Organism: Zetaproteobacteria bacterium; assembly: GCA_003233235.1. GTDB lineage: Bacteria > Pseudomonadota > Zetaproteobacteria > Mariprofundales > Mariprofundaceae > UBA1543. The sequence goes on along the minus strand of QILF01000099.1, from coordinate 5,672 downwards.
CACATATGCCTGCATACCGCAATTCGCCGCATAAGCAGCCGCAGAAGCGGAGGTGTTGCCGGTCGAAGCGCAAATCACCTTGCGCGAACCCGCATTATAGGCCTGCGTGACCGCCATGGTCATGCCACGGTCTTTAAAGGAACCGGTCGGGTTCAGACCCTCGAATTTGAGAAATAGCCGCAACTCCGGATTAATCGCATTGCGCAAATTCATTGATTCGTGCAGCGGCGTATTGCCTTCATACAGCGTGATGACCGAGTCATCCTGAGCAATCGGCAAAAATGCGCGGTAACGGTTAATAATTCCTTCGTATCTTGGCATGGATATATCCTTAAACGACAGCCGATTCTTTTCTGAGAATCAACACATCTTGGTCAACAGCACTGAGGCTGGTAATGCGGCTAATCGCCGCCTGCAAATTTCCTTCGGTCGTTTCATGGGTCAGCATCATGATCGGCACACTATTCGATTCAGAACGCTCTTTCTGGCTCATCGCTTCCAGACTGATGCGATGATCGGCCAGAATTGAGGTTACCGAGGCAATCACACCCGGCTGATCCTGAACCATCAAACGCAAATAATATTCGCACTGAATATCGGCAACCGGCAAGGTTTCCAGTTCGCGCCTTTCACGATCCACAAAACCCATCGGCGGAGCCAGAAACTGCACGCCATCCGCCCCCTCACCCGAACAAACACGCGCAATATCCATAATGTCGGCAACAACAGCAGATGCTGTCGGACGCTCGCCAGCACCGCGTCCGAAATACATCGTATGCTCGACAAAATCGCCGGACACTTGCACCGCATTATAAGAATCGGAGACCTGCGCCAATTGTGAATGGGCAGGAACCAGCGTCGGATGCACACGCATTTCCACTTTCTGCACATCTCCGTCACCATGAGGTTTGGCGATACCGAGCAATTTAATGCGATAACCCAGTTCCGCAGCCGATTCAATATCGGAGGCGGTTATCTTGCTGATACCTTCGGTAAATACTTCGTCGAATTTAATCTTCGAACCGTATGCCATCGCCGCTAAAATTGATAATTTGTGCGCCGTATCAATACCTTCGACATCAAATGTCGGATCGGCCTCGGCATAACCCAAGTCCTGCGCTTCTTTGAGTACATCGGCATAATCCGCGCCTTCATTTTCCATTTTTGTCAGAATGAAGTTGCAGGTTCCGTTCAAAATCCCGTACACCGATTCAATCGCATTCGCTGCACAACCTTCACGCAAGGCCTTCAAACAAGGAATGCCACCCCCCACCGCCGCCTCAAAGCCAATCGCCAGCCCCTTTTCCGCCGCCAGTGGAAACAGTTCCTCTCCATGTTTGGCAATCAATGCTTTATTTGCGGTCACCACATGTTTACCGTGCTCCAAGGCCTTCACTACAAATGATCTGGCCGGTTCGTAACCGCCAATCAGTTCCACAACCAAATCGACATCATCGGCAATCAAAACATCATCGGCTTCGTCGGTTAGGCGAACATTAGAGAAATCCAAGCCGCGATCTCGCGCCAAATCACGATCCGCTGCGGCAATCAGACGCACCGGCCTGCCCAACCTGCGCGCCATCAATTCCTGTTGTTCAATCAGGATGCGTGCCACGCCCGTTCCGATGGTTCCCAAACCTAAAAGGCCTACTCTTAATTCATTCAAACTGTTTCTCCTCAATTTTCGCCATCAGTTTCTTCGTGATTAACTGCCGGCGTTCAGAAAATGACGCATGCCGCGTAGCGCCTGTCGCGTCCGGTTCTCATTCTCAATAAGCGCAATACGTACATGATTATCGCCATAATCACCAAATCCAATCCCCGGAGAGACGGCAACACCGCCTTCGCGCAACATGCGTTTGGCAAATTCCAGCGAACCCAGCGGCTTGAATTCATCAGGGATTTCCGCCCAGATAAACATGCTGGCCTTTGGTTTTTCAGCCATCCAGCCCATCTTGTGCAGGCCGTCAATCATCACATCGCGGCGCGACTGATACATCAGACGAATCTCCTCGACACATTCCTGCGGCCCGTTCAAGGCTGCACAAGAGGCGATTTGCAAAGGCTGGAACGTACCGTAATCGAGATATGACTTAATTTTAGCCAATGCAGCGACGATTTCTTTGTTGCCGACCATAAAACCCATCCGCCAACCGGGCATATTATAGGTTTTGGACAGCGAATAGAACTCCACTGCTACATCCTTGGCCCCCGGAACCTGCATAATCGACGGGCACTGATAATCGTCAAAAACAATCTCCGCATAGGCAATATCGGAGATAACAATCAGCTTATGTTCGCGCGCAAAGGCGACCAGTTTAACGTAAAAATCGAGATCAACGACCTGCGCTGTCGGGTTGGACGGGAAATTAACGATAAGAATCTTCGGGCGCGGCCACGAATCTTTCACGGCCTTCTTTACATCCTCAAAATAATCGCGCCCCGGCCCCATCGGCACATGGCGAATGTCCGCACCGGCAATAATAAAACCGTAGGGATGAATCGGATAGGCAGGATTCGGTGTTAAAATCAGGTCGCCGGGACTGGTAATCGCCACTGCCAGATGCGCCAGCCCTTCTTTGGAACCAATCGTAGCAATAGCCTCGGTTTCCGGATCAAGGTCAACATCAAATTTACGTTTGTACCAGGCGCAAACGGCGCGTCGCAAACCGGGAATGCCGCGCGACACGGAATAACGATGATTGCGTCCGTCCTGTGCTGCCTCACAAAGCTTATCGACGATATGCTGCGGTGTCGGCTGATCAGGATTGCCCATACCCAAGTCAATAATATCCTCGCCAGCGTGACGAAGCTCCATTTTCAATTGGTTCACTGCAGCAAACACATAGGGCGGAAGACGTTTTATTTTCTCGAATTCAAGCATGAAAAGTTTGATTGTCTCCCTGAGTGGCGGATGGTTAAAGCGTTCGGCGAGTGTAAGCAGGCGACCAAAACCGGTCAAGAAAGTCTGCACATCAAAAATCACATCGTTTGTCGCCCACGCAAGGTAAACAGGCTAAACTACTTGCATGAAAACGCCCATGCCGGATAAACGTATTCTTCGCCTGACGCTTTTAGGCTCGCTGGCCGGAGCGTTGGCAAGTCTGAGCGTTCTATTCTTTCGCTGGTGCATTGATAACAGTCAGTCGTTGTTTTTGCCCGGTGGATTAGCCGGAAATTACGAAATGCTGCCGTTAGCGTGGCGTTTCCTGTTACCCATCATCGGCGCACTTGTGCTCGGCCTGTTCATGTCGAGATTACCTGCCCGTTATCTGGATATTGGTGTGATGCATGTATTGGATCGCTTGCACCGCCCCGGTACAGAACACTTACCTAAGGGCAATGCGCTGGTTCAGTTTCTGGCTGGATTGGTTGCGATAGTCAGCGGCCATTCGGTTGATCGTGAAGGTCCGGGTGTACATATCGGGGCAGCCAGTGCCAATTTGATTGGCCGGGTTTTGCACACCGAACCCGGAGAAAACCACACCCTGATCGCCTGTGGTGCCGCCGCCTCAATTGCCGCCGCCTTCAACACACCGCTGGCCGGTGTTGTTTTTGTAATCGAAGTTCTATTGGTGCGCTATCAGGTAATTCAATTTTATCCGGTGATTATGGCTGCCGTGGTCGGCGCTGTGATTAGTCGTGAGATTCACGGCCCGTCGCCAGCGTTCGATATTCCTCCGATTGATCTCGGCTCGCTGTTGGAACTGCCTTATATCGCTCTGATGGGAATCACCACCGGGCTGCTGGCCGTGCTGTTTGTAGCCGGTAGCGAATACATCATGCGCCGGACTAGGACATGGCCGTTGATGCGATGTTATTTGCTGGCCGGACTATGCACGGGTTTGTTGGCCTGCTGGACCCCGCAAATTATGGGTGTCAGTTACGATACGCTGGATGCAATGCTGCATGGAAAGGCGGCTATCGGCCTAGTTTCGATCCTGATTATCACCAAGCTGGTGGCAACTTCGGTTTCAATCGGCTTGCGCATTCCGGGTGGCCTGATCGGCCCGATGCTGGTTATTGGCGGAGCGGTAGGTTCAGTAGCAGGCAGTATCGCTATGGATATATTCCCGGCACATGCCGGATCAAGTGGATTTTACGCGGTGCTCGGTATGGTGGCGATGTTCGGCGCAGCGTTACGTGCACCCACAGCCGCGCTCATCGCACTGCTGGAATTAACCTCCAATACCAATATTATCTTACCCGGCATGCTCGCCGTGGTTAGCGCCAATCTCACGAACCTGCTAATTCTCGGAAAAGATTCCGCTTTTTCTACGCTGTTGCGGGCAAAGAAAAATGATAATATTGCAGGCTATGATTAGCATCCATAAAGAACGCTGTCTGAATGACCGCCACAGAGTGGAATTCTGTCATATTTGCTGCGAAACATGCCCTCAGGATGCTATTGATATTAGCAATTTAAGTGTTCGGGTTGATGCCAAGCAATGTGACCTTTGTGCGCTGTGCATTACTGATTGTCCAACCGAAGTATTTACACATGAAGACTTTTCTCCCATGGATTTTCTTATGCAGAGCAAAGATAAGAAAACAATCAAGCTGCATTGTAAATTTATGAAAAATCATGATTTAAAGCAGGAAAGTACACGCATCCCCTGCCACGGTCTGCTGGATCATCGCCTGCTGGCTGCATTGCATGCTTCGGGTGTGGAGCATATTCATTTGTATGGAATAAACCAATGCAAGGCCTGCCCGTCACGGGTAGGAAATGATCGCTTATCCAGAACATTGAGCCAGATGTCACCTGAAATGCAAAAGCATTCCCCTTGCATCCATACGAATTACGATGATGCTGATCTCTCACTGGCAGCAACTACAGCAAATACGCCTTCCCCTGAAAGACCCACCAACCGGCGGAGTTTTCTCAACAAGGTAGCGGATATTTCCGTTCAAACTGCCGTTTTTTCAGCCATGAATGCCCTGCCGTTTACACATAGCGACTGCAATGAGAAAACTGATATCTCGTCTGCGTTGAAGGCGGACCAATACAGAAAAAAACATATCCCGCAAACACATCAGCTTGCCCTGTTTAGCCTTGATTCAGATCATCTCGCCGTAAATAACAGCGCCAATATCCTCTCTTGGTTTCATGAAATTCGCCCTCAGGGGATATGTGATGTCTGTGGTATCTGTGCCCTGCATTGCCCGACGGGTGCTCTGCTGATTGAGGATTCGGAACAATCACTTGATGTTCAACATAAACCAGCGGCATGTATCGGCTGTGGACTATGTGTTTCGCTTTGTCCTATGCAGTCGCTTCGGCTTGATGGCGTTGATGATAATGCCGTTATCACTGAAAACCAAGTATTCACCTTATTCCATTGCAGTCAAAAAAGATGTGCTGCTTGTGGTGGTATTTTTGCTGTTTCGGGGCTTGGAGATACTGTTTGCCCATCATGCAGCAACGAAAAACACATAGAAGATGATATTTTTGGTGAGCGTGGAGAATTTCGCACCCATAAACCGGGGCGGTAATAGAAGAAACAAAAACTTTAGAAACATCATCAATAAATAAAGAATGCCGCTGTTTTCACAGCGGCGACGTTAAATATTAGACTGAAGAGCCACTTGCAAAAGTCCGGGTGGATGAGTTGCAATCCCACTTCGAGTGCGATTTTGAGTTGGAATGAGGTGAATGGTGGTTCCATTTG
>QILF01000017.1 GCA_003233235.1 Zetaproteobacteria bacterium | reverse complement strand
AATAGCCGTGCTATTACGTGCACATTGCGCCTTGATTTGGCACATTCTTAATGCAAGCTGCTTTACCCAGAATTAATCAGCACCTCCTTAGGGATTAGCCGGGTGGAACGAAGCTCTGCAACAGCGATGCGGTAATCAGATGCCAGCCGTCCACCAATACGAAGAGAATGAGTTTTAACGGTAGGGAAATCATCACCGGAGGAAGCATCACCATACCCATACTCATCAGGACGCTGGCTACCACCAAATCCAATACGACAAACGGAATGTAGATTAGAAAGCCGATTTCGAAAGCGGTGCGCAATTCGCTGATGACAAAAGAGGGAATCAGAACGCGCATCGGCGTATCGTTGGCGGTCGCCGGTTTTTCAAGTTTGGCGGCTTGCAGGAAGAGCAGTAAATCATCCTCTCGCGTTTGTTTGAGCATGAAAGAGCGTAGCGGTGCTGTTGCTTTCTCAAGGGCTTTCTGTTGCGTGATTTCCTCGTTCAGGTAGGGGGTGACAGCAGTAGCGTCAATTTTTTGCCATACCGGCATCATGATGAACATACTCATGAACAGGGCCAGACCGACCAGAATTTGATTCGGGGGCGCTTGCTGGGTTCCCAATGCCTGCCTTAGAAAGCCGAAAACAACCAGAATACGAGTGAATGAGGTCATCATAACCAGAATGGACGGAGCCAATGCCAGTACGGTGAGGGTGGCGATAATTTTCAGTCCGTTAAACCAGTCCTGCGGATCTTCCGTGCCGTCAAGACTGACGGAAAAGGTCGGTAAATCAGTTGCGTATGCTATATTTTCGTACGATAGAAGGATAAGCACAGCAAGCATAAATTTGATTGCCGCGAGCGCAGTCGGGAATAAACTACGCGGTAGCGATAGCTGTAATTTCATGACGTTTTCCTTCATGACGCTTTTCTTCATGACATTCTGCATATTTGTAAGTGGGTTCTGGAAGTATCGGAAGATATGCATTGTTACGTGTTGTTTCCATCATTTGACTTATCTTTACAGATTGAGCCGGATAACTTGGTCATTCCTGTCGGAGAAATTGCTATCAGATAGCTATTCTCGCCATGCGTCAGTTCAATAACACTATGTTTTGTATCAATGGCGTAACGCTGAATCACTTGTATTGTGGAACTGCTTTCCTTGAAATAACGTTTATTTTGCAGACGTTTAAGCATCCATACAAGAAGTCCGAACAGGCTCAGAACAACAGCCAGACCGGTGGCTGATTGTAGCATGAGTGTCAAAAAATTGTCTTGCATTGCGTTGCTGATTTCCTTTAACCGAGAGAGCGGATACGATCACTTGTCGAAGTGACCTCCAGAATACGCACACCCAATTTCCCATCGGCTGAAACGACCTCTCCTTTTGCAAACATTTTACCGTTGGCACAGATGTCAACGCTTGCACCTGCTTCCTTTTGCATATTCACTACGGTTCCGCGCGCCAGTTGCGCGACCATATGCAAGGGCATCTGGATACGACCGAGTTCGACGCTGATTTGCAGCGGGATATGCATGATGTTTTCAAGGCTCGGAGAACCCGAATCGGGAGTGGCTATTTCCCCCGCAGCGGGCTGTTTTTGCTGTTCGTTTTCCTGTGTTGCTATTTCTTCTTCGCTAGCACTCATCGTTTGCCTCCGTTGGGTTTGATTTCAACTATTTCTGCAGCCAGTTCGCCATCATGCTGACCGGCCATGGTTATAAACATTGGCTCCGATTCAATCCACAGCGTTACCGTATCGGTTTCGCGTTTGAATATGGGTAGGTGGTCACCTGTTTTCAGGGCTAGAAAATCACGAACCTTCATGCCAACGGAAGCCAATTCGAGGCGCAATTCGACCGGAGCTTGTTGCAGGCAGCTACGTAAATCTTTGCTCCATGCTTCATCAAGTGAAGTTGGTGTTTCCTGTGTGTTCGCGCGTAGTTTGCCGAGCAAGGGTTCAAGAAATGTGCGTGGGTAACATATATTTAAATGGCCGCTAACATCTTTGCTGAATTTCATTTGAAATGCAGTTTTAAAGCAGGCTTCTTTATCTCGCGCTACACCAAGAAACTCGACATCAGTTTCTACTTTTATGAGTTCGAATTGAATCGGCTCAACCGGTTTCCACGAGGCCTCGAACATTTTCTTGAGGCTAAATGCAAGACGTTCAGCCAGACGTTCTTCAACCGGCGAAAGTTCATCCATATCCTCGTTGTTTTCACCTGTACCACCGAGTAGTGCATCGACATATGAAATAACCAGTGGTGTATCCACAATGACCAGCATCAAACCGAAACCCTTACATTCAAAGACCAGATACACCTGCGGGTTTTCGTCAGAAATAATTTTACCGTAGTCTTCCTGCCCCATACTTTCAGTATCCAGACTGATTTGACGATGAAAAATATCGCTGCAATGCTCTCTTAAATGTTCTGCCATATTCTGTTGAATGGCCGCATATAGCGGATAACGTTCCGGTCCTTCGGGGCCCTCGGTTTCGTAAGTGAATTCACCGACTTCTTCGGGTTGTGGCAGGGGCGGTAAGGTGGCAAAGAAGGCCTGCGTCTCTTCATCAGGCGCAATCTTTTCCATCAGGGCCGCGATTTCTTCGGGCTCCAGAACCGGTTGTTGTGGTTCCTTGCTCATTGCGAAACGAAATCCGTGAAAAACAGCTTGCGTACCGGATTGCCGCCGATCGCTTTGTTGATGCGATGTACCAGTTCTTCTTTTAATTCATATTTACCCTGCGCTGTTCGGATGTCGTCAAAGCGCTTGCCGGACATAGCAGTAATCATCAAATCATTGATTTCCGCTTTGTTTTTCTCAATTTTGGCTTTAGCATCCTCGCCGCGTACCGCAAGCTTGATTTTCACGCGCAGGAAGCGATTGGGATCGGCCAGATTCACAGTCACGTTGTCCAATTCCATCTCTATTGAGGGCTCTTTTTCGTCATTTGCTACTTCGGGAATGGCTGTATCGGCGGTGGGTTTGACCTGCTTTGATGCTGTCGGGCTTGGCAGATTCATCAATGTCCATGCATTGAAACCACCGACAGCAAGTGCCAGTACCAGCAGCACGGTATTAATCAGCGGCAGAATCCCGCCGCCTGATTTCTTTTTACCACCGTCATCTTCCGGCTTGTCTTCTTTAGCCATGTTGCACCTCCATGTTCAATCAGCTATGTCGTTTTCATAAAGCACAATATCGACGCGCCGGTTGCGGGCGCGTCCGAACGGTGTTTTTTCCGTTGAAACCGGTCGTGACGGGCCATACCCGGCAATCGACAGGCGATACGGGTTCACGCCTGCACGTTCGAGCACATGCAAGACTGATGCCGCTCTAGCCAGCGATAGTGCCCACGGGTCGGGGAAGGGTGAGTTCGCTGGAAGTTTGGATGTGTCGCTATGGCCTTCCACACGGATATTACCGGGCGATGCAGCCAACATTTGGGCCAATCGTTTCAGCGCTTTTCTGTGTTTTGTATTGAGTTTGGCCTGACCCGGAGCAAATAATACTGCATCCTTCATGCGCAGAATGAGGCGGTTATTGAGAATCACCGCGTTAATTTTGTGATCCAGCGTACTGTCTTGAAGCACCTTGCGCGAATTTTGACGCATAGCGAGCATCAGCTCACGCGGGCTTATCATACGTTGCAATTCTATAGGGGGAATAATCTGAATCTCTGTTTTATCCCCGGCATTAAGCACGGAAACCGCCTTCCGGAACGAGGTGGATATGTCCGACAATCCTGTTTTGTCGAGCGTGGACATTGAAACCAGCAGAATAAAGAAGGTCAGCATCAGACTGACCAAATCCGCAAAAGTGGTCATCCATGCTTCCGGGTCGGGAAGGAATTCAGGTTCTTGTTTCTTTTTTCGTGTCATCAGCGTCGCATACCTTTCGGCCTTACTGCCGGTCTGGATATAGGCTTGATAATACCTGTCGTTGCGCGTTCCTGATTGTGATCGGTGACAGGGCGGAATTTCAGAATAATTTCTACCCGGCGGCTCATATCCACGCCATTTATCGTCAACGGGTGTTGGTCTCCCATGCCGGCGACAATCATCCGTCCGTTGGGGACGCCGCGCTTGGATAATTCATGGAATACAGTCATTGCCCGGGCTGCGGATAATTCCCAGTTCGAGGCATAAAGACTGCCACGCGTAGGTGTTTCGTCGGTATGTCCCTGAATCATAATTTCAATGATTTCCGGTTTGGCAAACAGAACGGCCAGCGAATCCATTAATTTACGGGCGGAAGGTGCCAGCGTTACCTTGCCCGGCTCAAAAGCTATTTTCTGCGACATACGCACCAGCACATGCTCCTGATCCAGTTGCAATACGTGGATGGCTTTACCAAGCCCCAATGCCTTAGCGACCTCTGTCAATGCTTTGGCGGTTCGTTTTGGTGCTTTGCTACCATCGGTAATATCACGGGCTGGCATGGCCGGGCCATGTCCTTTAGATAAATTAGCACCGCGTGGCATCGGGCTGAAAGTTCCCGCAAGTGAACCGAGAGCCGCCAGTCGTTTTTCCTCAACAATAACGGCCATTGAGGTAAGCAGAATAAAAAAAGCAAGCATTTGCATCATTAATTCTAGAAATAGGGCCGCACCGGGATCTTTGGGCGCGGGAATCGGTGCGGGTTTCTTTTCGCGTGCCATCGTTTTGTCTTTCGCTTAGCTGAGAATAGTTAATCGAAAGATGAGATGCGTTCTTTCGGCGGCAGAAAGCCGAGAAGCTTCTGTTCCATCACACGTGGATTTTCACCGGCGACGAGAGATTGTATGCCGGTCAGAATGATTTCGTGCAACAGGATTTCATCTTTACTGCGTGATTTCAGTTTAGCTGACATTGGCAATGCAAAGATATTGGCGATAATTGCGCCGTAAAAGGTTGTTAACAAGGCAATGGACATGGATGGGCCGATGGAGGCCGGGTCGGACATGTTTTGCAGCATTAGAACCAGACCGACCAGTGTGCCGATCATACCCATAGCCGGGGCCATGGTGCCTACTTGCGCCATCAGTTCGGCACCTTTGGCATGGCGCAGGCTTAATTTATCCATTTCGGTATAGAGAATATCTTCAATTTCTGATGGTTCCTGACCGTCGATAGCCATTTGCAAACCCTTACTCATAAACGGGTTGCTGATATCGTCCATTTTGCTCTCCAAAGCGAGAATACCCTCTTTGCGGACGACTTGCGAAAGTTCAACCAGCTCGGAAATGGTTTCTTTGGGGCTGCCTATTTTGTACATGAAGGTTTTGAGAGAAACGCCGATTAATTTCAGCACATCGGCGAGCGGGTAGCTCACCAGAATAACACCGATGGTGCCACCGATGACGATGAGCATTGATGGCGGGTCCATAAAGCTCGGTAAGCCGCTGCCAATGGCGAACATAACCAAACCGAAGGCCATAACAATGCCAATTAGGGTTGCGATATCCACAGATCCGTCTCCTTTTCGCAAAGTGCGCCAGTCATAGTGATTGGGCGATGCCATCTTATAAGCAAGAAGCATGCTAATTTTCGCCGGGGTCAGAATTAAGCGTTAAATCAGCGAATTTTATTTCCATCTGCGCAATTTCCATCTGCACAAAAAAAGGGGGCGGGAATATACCCGCCCCGATGTGTGCCTGTGTTTCTGATAACATAGGATACTCCCTCCAACTCTGCCGGAGGGGCCATTAAATTGGATGAGAAAAATTTACTCCTCATCCGATTTTCACAGTCTAATTACTAACTTTAGTTAGTATAAATAACTAACCGATGGCAATTACATTAAAATTTACGACCTTTTAAACTGTTGGCTCTGCACAGGTTGAACTTGAATTTGGGCCTGATAAATAGGAGGAAGGGATGCAACACATAAGGGATAATATACGCAAAGGCATGTTTTTGTTTGTTACACTGGCATTTGCCTTTACGGCGGCTGGAGCATCGGCGTATGCGGGTGATGACGAGGATAAGGATAAGAGTGAACGTGATGATGTCGTAACCATTGTTGGCCCTCAAGGTCCGGCTGGACCTCAGGGCGCAACGGGCGCACAAGGTCTGATTGGTTTGACAGGCGCAACCGGTGCTACAGGCGCAACCGGTGCGATTGGCCCGATGGGTGCCATTGGTCCGCAAGGCCCGTCAGGAAGCAATGGCACGAATGGTGTCAATGGAACCAATGGCTTGGACGGCACTGCGGGTGCTACAGGCGCAACCGGTCCTCAGGGTCCTCCGGGATTGGTTGGTGCGGCAGGTGCTGGTGGTAGCGTTCCGGCAGGATTGATGGTGCTGAGCAGCAGCGCTACGCCGCCAGCCGGTTTCACCTATACCGGAAACCAGGTGCCGCTTATCGGCAGTGCAGGGCCGGGTGTATGGACGGCCAAGGCTCCGATGCCGACACCCAGAAATAATATGGCGTTCGGAACAGTCGCTGGCAAGATCTATACCATCGGCGGTTGGGGCGATTTTACCAACAATGAGGCATACGATCCGGCCACGGACACATGGGCTATTAAGGCTCCGATGCCGATCCCTAGCACTGCAGCAGCATTCACCACGCTAGGCGGAAAGATTTATATCATCGGCGGGCGTAGTTCAGCCGGTTTTCTGACCGATAACCAAGTTTATGATACTGTGACGGATACTTGGGTTATTAAGGCTTCATTCCCCTTTGCGGCTAATGGCTTGTCTGGTGCTGCCGCTGCCGCTGCCGGAGGTAAGATTTATGTCTTCGGGGGTGTCGGACTAGGCTCGGCAATACCTCATGCAAGTAGTACTTCGGAATATAATCCGGCTACGGATACATGGGCTAGCAAGGCTCCTATGTCGCTTCGGCTGCTTGGTTTATCCGCTGCTACGGTTGGGGGGATTATCTATGTTATGGGTGGCAATGAGTTAGGCGCTGGCGGAACTACTACACTTGGATTGAATACAAGAAACGATGCCTATGATCCGGCCACGGATAGCTGGACAAGCAAGGCGCCAATGCTCTCAGGACGTCAAACTAATTCAGGCGCTATTGTCATTGGTGGTAAAATTAGTGTTCTTGGCGAACATAGTAATGTTGGACTATCAGATCTGAATGAACAATATGATCCGGCCATGGATAGCTGGACGTCAATGACACCCTTGCCTAGGGCTTCAGCCGTGCACGCGCTTGGTGAGGTTGGCGGGAAGATTTATGTCATCGGGGGTACAATTAACGGCTTCACTTCTTCTCCGCTTAACTGGGAATTCGCCCCTCCTGCAAGTACGCTTTTTGTGCATATCAAGAACTGATGCGCTTGTTTGATGTACAAAAAGGGCGGCTGCTTGCAGTCGCCCTTTTCTTGTTGTTGCCCGTCTGCTCGCTTCCCGTGTCTGACGGCGGTCTTGCAATTGCATCGGAACAGCTCGCGCAAGTCGGCTCTGTCGGCATAGATACAACGGCAGTGCGCTACCGTTTGGCAATCGCAGAGGCCTACGGCAATAGCGGTGTTGAGCGTTCCGCAGCGCTTGTTTCGCTGATCAATGATGCGCTGGAATATGAGGTGGCTGCGGTTGAAGGGCTTACTCCTTCTCAGGATGAGTTAAAGGCATTTGCCTTGCAGGTGGATAAGCGCAGCAAAGCGCCCGAGGTTCTGGCTGCCGTAAAGCAGGTGTTCGGTGATGATCGCGCGGCCTATCGGCGCATCTATCTGTCGCCTAAAATCGTCAATCGTCGCTTAAGATCGTGGTTCAGCCGCAATGCCGACCTGCACCGGAGTCAACGCGATTCGATTCAACAGGCCTGGGCACTGGTGCATGCAGGTAAAGGATTTGAGCAAGCTGCGAAAAGCACCGGGCTGACCTACGCAGAAAAAACTTACGGTGGGGATGGGCAAGCGCCTCCCGATGCCCTTAAACCCTATATTTCCAAAACAAACTCGATGAGCGAACCCTTTCGCAAACTATTGGATGCAAGCCGGGAAGATGAGATAGTGAGCAGCATAGCCGAGGACGATCACAGCTATCGCGTGGTGCGCTTGCTGGAGAAACGCGAGGGAACGTACAAAACGGTTGAAATTATTGCTATAAAAGAGCCGTTTGAGCCGTGGTTTCGGAAGCAAGCGAACAAGATTCCGCTGCATATCAATGGCAAACAACTGCGTGCTTCCATCGCTGCAAAGTATCCGGGGAATTTTCCGGGATTATAGTTTTTCGAGAGGGCATGTCTGGCGCTTTATTTGCCAAGCGATATTCAGGGTTCACTACCATGCGAAGTGTATTCTTACGCGGAAAAACAAAAAAAAGGGGGCGGGAATAAACCCGCCCCGATGTGTGCCTGTGTTTCTAATGAAACTTACTCAGGGCTTACCGCTTGATTTGCATCAGCGATTGCAGCATCTGATCTGTTGTCAGGATGGTTTTCGAGTTCGCCTCATAGCCACGTTGTACGACAATGAGTTTGACGAATTCATTGGCCAAATCGACATTCGACTGTTCTAAACCAAACGGCGTGACCGTGCCCATACCGCCATTACCGGGTTTTTCCAGTACCGGCGTGCCGGAGGCGATGGTTTCCTGTAGCAGGTTGTTGCCGACGTGGTTCAACACATCCGGGTTGGGAAATTTGGCTAGTGCCACCTGATACAAGCTACGTCGCTGACCATTGGTGAATACCCCGAAGATTTTGCCGCTGGAATCCGTTTCCAGTTTATCAAGAAAACCGGCAGTGAAACCATCGCGAACCATCTGCCGGGTGGCAAAACTGCCGGCCATTTGCACCGTTCCCTCAAGGCCGGTTCCGGTGACACCTTGTGCATCGGTACCGGTTGCATTACCGAAGTCCATGGCAATAACGCCGGGGGTGGCGTTGGCCCACTGGAAGGTTAGCGAGGGCGAGGCTTCTGTAATCAATTGACCGGAAGAACCAAAGACGATTGATTGAGTACCAATTGCCGTCACGACACCGGACGTGTTGACTGTTGATTTGGTTGGCAGGGTCTGCCCCGCGCCTACGCCGATCTCTTTAGGTATTCCGGCTGTGCCACCGGTGATATCTCCGCCGTCTACCGATGCGTGCCAGTCCCACACGCTGTTGCCTGAGGCATCAAGCCCCATTTTGGTTAACTGTAGACTGATAGCGTGTGTTTCACCCAGTGAATCGAAGGTGTTGACCTCGGCTTTGTAGTGGTAAGTGGCAGGGTCGGCAGCGTTAAACGCGGTTCCGGAGGCCAGCGGTATTGCATTGGAATCCAGCGATAGCCCTGCAGTTACTTTGCTGGTCGCTTTGGCTTGCGCCGCCAGATTGGCAAAGGCGATATCTCTTACTTTTCCGGTTGCCTTGGCGGTCACCGGATCAGTTGACCAGCCCTGCACAACATTACCCTGTCCGTCAATCAGGTTGGAATCTTTGTCTAGAATAAACGCACCGGCGCGAGTGTAGGATATTTGACTGCTCGCCGGATCGCGCAATGCGAATAAACCGTTGCCGTTAATCGCCATATCGGTCGGATTGGTTGTGCTCTGGATGGAACCCTGCTGTGAATCACGGGTAATTGCACCGATGCGTACACCGTTGCCGACCTGATTGGCGATATTCGAACGTGTTACACCGACGGTTTGCGACAGTACGTCGGAGAAAACGACGTTCTGGCTTTTAAAGCCCAGTGAATTGACGTTGGCGATATTATCACCAATCACGCGCACGGCTTCACCAAACGATGAAAGTCCGCTGGCACCTGTGAATAATGCGTTATAAATACCCATAATAGCCTCCTTGTGGCAATTTTTTCCGCTACGGGCGGATTTCCGTAATATCTTCTGTTGTTGCGGCAATACCGCCGATCATCAATTGGTTACCCGAGGTCGTGAAACGCATGGCATCGACGATGCCATTGCGTAAAATATTGCCTGAAACAGGCTGCCCTTGCAGGTCTGCCGCATTGATTGAAAGTTTATAATTGGCGATGGGTGCTGTGGCCCCGTTATCCATCAGGCCATCCCAGTTGAGAGGAGTGTTTCCAGCGGATAAAGCACCCAATTGCATTGTGCGTACAGGAACACCGTTGGCATCGGCAATACTCAACGTCGCCGTTGATGCAGCCGAAGGAAGTTCGGCAGTGAAGGTTTGCGGTGTGCCATCGTAATTAATCTGATTTTGTCTGACCGTTACTGAACGACCTAACCATGTCGCGGCTGTACCTGAAGCGTTGGCTGTATTACTACTATTGCTCAGTATTTCCTGAAGCAGTTTGTTGGTGCTGGTTTGCTGTTCAACCATGTTGAACTGCGCCAGCTGTGAGGCCATCTGGGTTGGGTCCTGCGGTTTAAGCGGATTTTGAAATCTCATTTGTGCGACCAGCAATTTGAGGAAAATATCCTTCTTACCGATATCATTTTGACGTGTATCAGTTGTTTTGTTGGCGTTTGTAATAGTGGCTACATTGGATATTGGCATCGTCGACTCCGTTTAAATATGGATGCTCAACCGCCCGTGGGTGGCAGTTTGCATGTTGATTGGTGTATCGGATGGTGCGGAAGCGGATAGTTCGCCACTTTGCTGCTGACGACGGTCGTTCGCCCACTCTGAACTGTCGTGTTGTGCGGTGTGCTGCTGCTGTGATCCGGTTTGCAGTGAAAATTGATCGAGCGAAAGTCCCTGTTGCTCAAGTGCGGCACGCAATTGCGGTATGTGCTGTTCGATGATTTGCCGGGATATGGCATGTTCCACAGTCAGATGCACCTGCAATTGTTTGGCGGCATCGGTTTGCAGCGATACATTAATTTTACCGAGATGCGCTGGTTCCAGTTGCAGTTCGAGTCGGGTGACGCCGCCTTTGGCCGACATGGCGATGCGCTGCATGGCTTGCATGGCTTTGAGCGGGTGTGACGGGCGGGCCGGGAGTTGCTGATTCACCTCATATCCCTGTGTTGATCGGTTTTCGCTTTGCAAAACACTTGCGAAACGGGAATCTGCGGTATCTTGTCCAGCGGTCTGATCGGAGACAGGAATATTATTTGCGCCACCGGTGAGCTGGCCGCCGGAATTTTGTCCGTTTTGTGCAAAACCGTTTTGTGCAAAATTTGACTGTCCGTTGTTTTGATTCAACAGGGTTAATACCGGTGCGTGACCCGTTGATGCGTTTGCTGAAGACGGTGAAGCGGAGTTCGGCTGGTTATATTCCGGCTTAGCGATGCTGGCGTTTTTTTGTGTTGCAAGCGATGATTGTTGCGCAAGGCTAGCTTGTGCATCCAAGCGATTTTTATTGTCACTGGCGATGAGTTCTTTCATCGCCTTGTCATTTTGTGGCGTGAGGTTTGTTTGATTGGTCTGTTGTGCTATTGCTTCACGGACGTGTGCGGTGGATGTTTGTCCGGCAGGCTTGCTATCAGCCGCAAGCAGGGTTTGGAATGACACTTTATCGGAGGCTGATGCGCTTCCGTTTGTGGTGTCGCGATTATTGATGGGCGCACCGTTTATTCCTGTTTGCTTGGTATCTTGCACACTGCTTTGAACATTTGATTTCGTCTCACTTGCGTTTGTCAGTACGGTTCCGCTGTTTCCCGGGAGCTTTTCTTTCGCTTGATTTCTAAAGCTGTTTTTTACATCAGCCGTTGTATTTATCATTTTTACAGCTTCAGGCTTGCCGAAGGGCTGGACGATAGCGGCCAGAGTGGCATCAGTATTTGCTTGTTTGTCGGTTTTCTTTTTCATTGATTCTTTCTGTTTCGGATCTGTCGATAATAAATTTCCGGATTCCAGACGTGTTGCCTGAATATGAGCGGTTTTTTTACCGGATGCCGGATGCTCTGTGTTTAATAGCTTCTGTCCGTTACGTCCTTTGGCTGTTTTATTCACCGTGGCCGGTTTAAGCAGGGCTTGAAGTGTATTTACATTTTGGTGTGTTTTGTTTTTTTCCACGTTGCCGGTGGAGATGGCTTTTGCCACTTGCCCTTTCTTATGTGCCAAGGCAGAAAAAAGATTGGCGAAGATGCCCGTTTTACCGTTCTTGCCACCTTTTTTTTCGGCGGCGGAGAGGGTTCCGGAAGCTGCACCGGATTGTAGTTGTTCTAACATGCCATGCTTAATGCACGTATCGGGCCATTAATATATATCATATAAATC
>QILF01000014.1 GCA_003233235.1 Zetaproteobacteria bacterium | reverse complement strand
ATGAATCGCCGTGATGATTGCGCAGAGCATTTGTTCGCAACGGATTTTTGCGAAAAAGGGCGTAGCCATGTTTACGGGCATCTGAGCAAGGGTTCGTTGCGGGCAAAGGAACAAGCAAGGGCGCGGCAGTATTTGTGAATAATGCAGGCTAGGGGTCTGCCGGACTCCTGATCACACTTAAATTTACGTCATTCATGACCGCATGTTTTTCAATACAACATTCTTTGTGTTCTATGAGCTACATGCAAAAGTCTGGGTGGATGAGTTGCAATCGCACTCGAAGTGAGGACGAAAATCGCCGTTCACGACTTTTGCAAGAGGCTCTATCAAGCGTTGATTTGGAAATTAAATAATCTTTACATGTGTTTATTATTATGAATAATGCTGCTTCCTTATGCAAATGATTAGTAATAAAATTAAAACACTGCGCCAGCAACACGGTCTATCCCAGCGAGCTTTAGCAGAGCGGGCGGGCATTAGTGCGGCTTCGTTGTCGCAATTGGAATCCGGGCAAAGCTCACCATCTGTTGCCACCTTGGAAAAGCTCGCCGACGGGCTTGGTCTGGCGGTTGCATCATTTTTTCTTGAGACGGGTGATCAAACGGATATTGAAATTTTTGATTTAAAAGACCGTCCTACGGTTCCTCTTAACCAAGGTGGTTATTTTATTCCTTTAACTGCATTGCATCAGCCGATTGGTTTTGAACCGATGTTGGTACAGCTTGATGCAGGCGGTAGCTTTGAAGAAGGACAATATGGCATTAAAAGTCCACATGCTTTTGTCTGGGTGCGTCGTGGCCGTATTTTGTTGGAATATGATGATCGTGAGTATCATCTCTCTGAAATGCAGTCGTTGTATTATGATGCACGCAAACAACATAACTGGCGCAATGTTTCTGATCAGCGATGTGAACTGTTAATGGTGCGTTCACGATGAATTACACGCTATCACTTTGTTTTGCTCTTGTGGCCTGCGGGTCGGTTCTGCTTGCCGCCATGCTGACTCCTTGTTGGCAGCAGAAAAGTAATATACAGCGCGCCGTATTAAGCCTGTTATTGGGCATGGCTGGTTTATTTGCTTGTGCTGCGGGCCTGACTGGATTGGCCTCTGGCGGCGGCAGTATGGTGTTGCCTTTGGGTTTACCCTGGTTGCCCATGCATCTGCGATTGGATGCGTTGGGATCATTTTTTATGCTGGTGATTGGCTCTTTGGTGTTGCCCGTTGCAGTGTATTCACAAGGTTATTTGCGGCATGAAAAACGACTTACTCCGTTAGCGGTTTTCTTACCGTTATTTGTACTCGGCATGATGGGGGTGGTGTTATCCGATGATGCATTTGCCTTTATGTTGTTTTGGGAATTGATGAGTGTGTCGTCGTACTTTCTGGTGACGCATGAACACCAGCATCCGGAGAATCGTAAAGCAGGTTTTATTTATTTGCTGATGGCACACATGGCGGGGCTGTTGATTATGGGCAGTTTTGCTGTGTTATATACTGCATCGGGTTCATTTGAGTTCTCAGCTATGCGTGATGCTGAACTTTCACCATTATGGGCATCGGCGGCATTTTTATTGGCAGGCTTCGGTTTTGGTATCAAAGCAGGCGTAGTGCCTATGCATGGCTGGTTGCCCGACGCTCACCCTGTTGCGCCATCGAATGTATCGGCATTGATGAGTGGCATTATGCTCAAGGTCGCTGTTTTTGGTTTTATTCGCGTTACCTGGGGTTTGATGGGTTCAGGTGATTTTCAATGGTGGTGGGGTGCTCTGGTGTTGGCGGCAGGTTCCAGCTCTGCGGTCACGGGTGTGTTGATGGCGTTACAACAACATGATTTAAAACGACTTCTGGCGTACCATTCAATTGAAAATATTGGCATCATTTTGATCGGTCTGGGTTTAGGGATGTTGTTGGCGCAAGCTGGACACCCGATGCTTGCTGCCTTGGGTTTGATTGCAGCTTTATATCATACAATCAACCATGCTTTGTTCAAGGGGTTGCTATTTATGGGGGCAGGTGCGGTGTTGCATAGCACCGGTTCGCGCAATATGGAGGCGATGGGCGGCCTGATTCATCGTATGCCTTGGACGGCGGCGTTATTTTTGATTGCCTGTATTTCTATTTCGGCTTTACCACCCTTTAATGGTTTTGTGTCCGAATGGTTAACCTTCCAAACCGCACTGATGGCTCCGCAACTTAATGGCACATTGCTGACTGTTATTGTGCCTTTTTCTGCCGCCATGCTGGCATTGGCGGGCGCATTGGCTGCGACTTGTTTTGTCAAAGTGTTTGGTGTGGTGTTTTTAGGGCATGCGCGCAGTGATATTGCCGAAAATGCCAAAGAAGTCGATGGCTGGATGAAGCTCGGCATGGCCATTCCTGCGCTACTTTGTTTGTTGTTGGGTGTGTTGCCCGCATTGTTTATTCCTGTCTTGGATCAAGTGCCGCAAGCCCTGTTGCACACATCATTGTTTACAGACACGGCTAGCCAGAACTGGCTGTGGCTTACACCGGTTGATGCTGAACATGCATCCTATTCAGCACCGATTGCTTTGCTGGGTATGTTGATACTTGGCGGCCTGGCATTTTGGTGGCTACACCCGAAAGGGGCAATTCTTCGGCGCAGTAAGATGTGGAGCTGTGGTAATCCGCATACCCATGCGCGCATGCAGTATAATGCGACTGGGTTTTCCCAGCCTTTGCGGCGGATTTTTGCCGGTATGTATCAGCCTGATGAGCATGGGCATGCTGAACGCCATCAGCATAAGTTGCTGACTACACGGGTGAAATATGTGGTACATGTCGGTGATATGGTGGTCAAACATCTGTATCAACCTGTTGGGCAAGTTACGTTGTGGATTGCCAAGGCAATTCGGCGTGAACATCAGCGCGATATTCATGCCTATTTGGCCTATACCTTTGCGACGGTGCTGTTGCTTTTGGCGCTTTTCACATGAGTTCTATCTTTTTTCAATTTCTACAAGCACTTTTGATGTTGTTGCTGGCTCCTTTGGCGGCGGGTTTTATCTCCACAGTTAAAGCTCGATTGCAAAACAGACATGGCGCAGGTGTGTTGCAACCTTGGCGTGATATTCGTAAATTATTTAGTAAAGAAGTGGTGCTGGCTGATCATGCTTCATGGATTTTTCGTTTTGCCCCTTATGTGGTGTTCACCGCCACAGTGATTGCAGCCAGTGTTGTGCCTGCTTTATTGCCGGATACGCCATTATCCCTCACTGCGGATGTGATTGCCCTCGTGGCATTGCTGGCTTTGGCGCGTTTTTTTCTGTCATTGGCAGGCATGGACATTGGGACAGCCTTTGGTGGCATGGGGGCAAGCCGTGAGATGACATTTTCAGCGTTGGCAGAGCCAGCCATGTTAATGAGTGTATTTGTTTTATCCTTGGGCGCACACAGCACCAATCTCACAACCATGATTCATCATGTTTTAAGTACGCCCTTATTGATTCAGCCTTCTATCGCCTTTGCACTGGTAGCGATGTTGATGATTGCAGTGGCTGAAACGGGGCGTATTCCCGTTGATAATCCAACCACACATCTGGAACTTACCATGATTCACGAGGCCATGCTGCTCGAATATTCCGGACGCCATTTGGCTTTGATGGAATGGGCTTCCATGGTGAAAATATTGTTGTTTGCCACCCTTATTATTGATTTGTTCGTGCCTTGGGGATTGAGTCTCGATGCTAATGCGGCGGGGATATGTTTGGCTCTGACATTATGGCTGCTTAAATTATCGATTCTGTTTGTCGTATTGGCGGTATTGGAGACGGGACTTGCCAAGCTGCGGTTGTTTGAAGTGCCACAATACTTGGGAACGGCTTTTGTGTTGTCCTTCTTGGGCCTGATGATTCACTACATGTTAGAGGTTCAGTTATGAGCACGTTTCTTAGTCAACAACTGATTGACGGATTAGCTGCCTTAACCTTATTGATTTCCTTTGCCTTGTTGGCGCAACATCGCATGCTTTCCGTGTTGCACTGGTTTGCTGCTCAAGGCGTGTTGCTGGCGGTGACTGCTGCTTTGGTTGCTTACAGTTCCGGTGAGCATGAACTCTATATTTCTGCCATTATGACATTTTTGTTAAAAGGCCTGTTGTTGCCTTGGATGTTGTGGCGTGTGATTCGTTCCTTGCATGTACATCGTGAGGTTGAGCCGTTGATGAATAATGGCATGACCATGATGATCGCCGTGGTTGTGACCCTTTTTTCTTTTCATGTGATTCAACCGATTGCTGTTACCTCTGAGTTAATGACCCGTAATTCTATGGCCATTGCGACTGCCTGTGTGCTGTTAAGTATGTTGATGATGATTACGCGAAAAAAAGCCATTACACAGGTGATTGGTTTTTTGGCGGTGGAAAATTCGTTATTTTTTGCAGCTATTGGAGCCACCAATGGCATGCCTTTAGTGGTTGAGATCGGCATTGCTTTTGATGTGCTGGTTGCAGCCTTGATTTTCGGTTTATTCTTCTTCCAGATTCGGCATACCTTTGATTCGATGGAAGTTGATGCCATGAATGCATCCTTGATCCATAAGGATGATGAGGAATGAATTTTTTTATTGCCACATTATTAACACCGTTGCTCGGTGGTGTAATGCTTGGCTTTATTCGCAATCCAAGGCTTGCAGCCAAGCTGAATATTCTAACCTCTGCAACGACATTTTCATTTAGTATCTTGCTGTCGTTGCAGGTTCTGGGGCAGGAATCATTAGAAACACTGGATGGCTGGTTTTATCTTGATGCCTATAATGTGTTTCTTGTCGCACTCACCGCTTTTGTTGGCATGACAACCACTATTTTTTCCAAGCCTTATATGCAACATGAATTGGACATTGGACGGCTCAATGAAAAGCGGATGCGTTTGTACCATAGCATGTATCAGTTGTTTCAATTCGGCATGCTGTTGGGTTTTACTACCAATAATATCGGTGTGCTGTGGGTTTCTTTGGAGCTGGCAACGCTGGCGACAGTGTTATTGGTATCACTTTACCGTACACCGGCATCGATTGCGGCAGCATGGAAATATTTTATTTTGTGTGGCATGGGGATTGCCTTGGCATTATTCGGTACAATTTTGGTGTTTTTTACCTCATTCACGGTACTCGGTCATGGTAATGAAGCTCTGACATGGTCATTGCTGTATGCCCATGCTGCCGACCTTGATCCTGCTGTGATGGGCATTGCCTTTTGTTTCCTGATGGTGGGGTATGGTACCAAGGTTGGGCTGGTTCCTATGCATGCATGGTTGCCTGATGCGCATGGCGAAGGGCCTACGCCTGTATCTGCTGTGCTTTCAGGCTTGTTGCTTAATCTTGCCCTGTATGCGCTGGTGCGCTTTAAAATGCTGGTCGATGGCTCTACCCATAGCGATATGGCCGGCCATATTATGATGGGATTTGGTATGATTTCATTGCTGGTTGCGGCGATGTCCCTGCATAAGCAACGCGATATTAAACGCATGTTTTCTTTTTCATCAATTGAACATATGGCTTTGATGACATTTGCTTTTGGCATCGGCACACCGCTTGCATCGTTTGCTGCTCTCTTGCATATGACAGTTCATTCGCTGGTGAAATCAGGTATCTTTTTTACCGTCGGCCATGCTGCACAAGTGATGGGTACACAAAGAATGGCAGAAATACGTGGTTTAATTTATCACCATCCGGGTATGGGCTGGGGGCTGTTGATCGGCACGGCTGCAATTGCCGGATTCCCTCCCTTTGGTGTATTTATGAGTGAGTTCTTGCTCTTTACGGCTACACTGGAGAGTTATCCGTGGCTTACTGTGCCCTTGCTGCTGGGGCTGTTGATTGCAATGGGCGGGTTGTTTCGTTTTGTGCAGCCTATGGTGTATGGCGAAACAGCCAGTCACGCCAAGCCTGTGCATGTCAATATGGTTCCTGTGTATGTTCATTTTGCGCTGGCGCTTTTGCTGGGCCTGGCTATCCCAGATTTATTGGCACACTGGTATCATCAAGCGGCAGCCTTGATTGCGGGAGGTGGCGTATGACTAGGCCATCAAGAAACACATGGTTTGGTGAACGTTTATCCGATCAAGGCATTTATGTGCAATACCTTGATGATCATCACCCTGTTCATATGCCGTGTTTGGAGATTCGTCGCCTAGACTGGGCACATGCGGCAAAAGAAGCCAAGCGACTGGAGATGCGTTTGGTGGCGGTCTGGGCTGCGGATGCGAATAAACGAGCGGGAAAGGATGCTTCTGAGCGTAGGCTTTGTACGTATATGGCATTTGCGCATCCTGAGCATCGCCATGTTCTTTTACGGACTGAATTGTCGGCGGCAAAGCCTGAAATCCCTTCGCTTAGTGGCCATTATATTGCGGCCTGTCGGATGGAACGCAGCATGCAGGATATGTTTGGTTTGAATGTGAGTAATGCCTTTGATAACCGCTTGTGGATTAAACATGAGCATTGGCCGGAAGATAGTCATGCCTTGCTGCGTGCTTTTGATGCGCATACCCCGTTGCGCCCCGAGCCTGAACGCATCGGCATGGATTATGATTATGTATCCTGTGATAGCGAATGTGTGTACGAGATTCCTGTAGGGCCTGTGCATGCCGGTATTATTGAGTCGGGACATTTCCGCTTTTTAGCTGTCGGTGAAAAGATTCTAAATATGGAAGAGCGCCTAGGTTATGTGCATAAGGGCATTGAACGCAGCATGCAAGGCCGCACAGCGCAAGATGGCATTGCATTAGCAGGCCGTGTATCGGGTGATTCTACGGTTGGTCACGCCTGGGCTTTTGCACAGGCGTGTGAATATGCTGCTAATCTTGATATTCCACCGCGTGCAAGTTATTTGCGTGGCGTATTGTGTGAACGTGAACGTATCGCTAATCATATCGGGGATATTGGCGCGGTGTGTAATGATGCGGCTTTTGCCTTTATGCATGGGCAATGCCTGCGTTTGCGTGAAGAGATGGCGCGTTTACACCAAGAGATTTTTGGTCACAGGTTATTGATGGATGCTGTCACTATCGGTGGCGTGGCCAGTGATTTAAGTGGAGACATGTGTCAGAAGCTTATCCGACAAACACTTGATATTGCGGCAGAAGTTGAACATTTGCGTGCCATTTATGCCGATGCGCCCTCTATTCAACAGCGTGTGATCGGAGCAGGCATTGTTAGCGTTGTAGACGCCAAGGATTTAGGTTTATTGGGCTTTGTCGGGCGCGCATCGGGTCATTATTCCGATGAGCGTATCGAGGAAGCCTATCCCCCGTATGATGATCTTATTATTCCTGTGCCTGAAGGTAAGCTCGGTGGTGTTTCAACCCGTGTTTGGGTGCGCTTTGAAGAGATTGCCAATGCATCCCGAATGGTGATTCAGCTTTTGGAAACGCTGCCTGAAGGCGAGATAAATACTGTTTGGCAAGCACCGGAAGCAGGTGTTTCAGGTTTTGCGGCGATTGAATCATGGCGTGGTGAAATAGCGGCATGGGTACGTTTTGGCATGGATGCCAGGATAGATCGTTATTTTGTACGCGACCCATCCGTGATCAATTGGTTGGGCTTGGAGCTGGCTGTGCGCACTGTGCCTGTGCCTGATTTTCCTTTGGTGAACAAATCTTTTAATTGTTCTTATTCCGGCAATGATCTTTGATGTGAGGGGATGAGGTGTTAAGAATTTTACATCAAATATTTAAAGTCGGTACGATTACCGAGCCGCTTGCATCAAGCGAGCGGTTTGACGTTCTTGGGGCGCAATTAAAAACGGCTGTTAGACAACGTTTTCAAGGTTCACTTGCTATTCGTCTGGTTGATGCGGGATCATGCAATGGTTGTGAACTCGAAATTCATGCTGCCAACAATGCTTATTATGATATTGAGCGTTTTGGTATGCATTTTACAGCCAGCCCACGCTTTGCCGATTTGTTGTTGGTGACAGGTCCTGTCAGCATCAATATGAAAACGGCCTTGGAAATGACCTATGATGCCATGCCCTCACCCAAATTAGTGGTGGCGATGGGTGATTGTGCGGTGAATTGTGGTGTGTTCGGCAAAGGTAATTATGCTATCGCGGGAACGGTTGCGGATATTATTCCTGTTGATGCTGTGATTCATGGTTGTCCGCCTAGCCCAACCGATTTGATTCAGGGGATTCTTGCTTGTTTGAATGATGCATAACGGAGCACACATTTTGCATTAACATGATGTTTGCCATCAAGTCGAATTTAAATGCCACCGCCGAAGAAGCGTTCCAGATCCTCGTGTTCTTTCTTCATGTCTTTTTCGGTTGCTTTCATGCGTTTGCTCTTATCGTCTGTTTTAACCTCGGGATGCAACTCATCGACACGTGCATTCACATCGTCTACCAGTTGCAATACATGGCGAATCGCCTCAGCCACCGGGTTTGGCATGGTGTGGTGGTCAAGATTGATTTTACCGCCTTCGATAATGGTTTCGGATGTGCCGACGACCGTGCCCGGAATGCCGATGATTGTCGAATGCGGAGGCACATCCTGTAAAACGACCGAATTTGCACCAACGCGGCTTTGTTCACCAAGTGTAATCGCACCCAGTACCTTGGCTCCCGTGCCGACAATCACGCCGTTTTCCAGTGTCGGGTGACGTTTTTTCTTTTCCCATGTCGTGCCGCCCAGCGTCACACCGTGATACAGGGTTACGTCATCAGCGATTTCAGTCGTTTCACCAATCACCACACCCATGCCGTGATCGATAAAGAAACGCCTGCCGATGGTTGCTCCGGGATGAATTTCAACACCGGTCAGCCAGCGCGCCAGATGCGAAATCATGCGCCCGATCCAAAGCAAATTGCGTTGCCAGAACCAGTGCGCCAGCCGATAAGCCCAGATGGCATGCAGACCGGGATAGGCTGTGATCACCTCAAATGTTGAGCGCGCCGCCGGATCGCGGTCAAATGCCGTGGCGATGTCTTCTTTCATATGCATCCAGATAGTCATGAGGGCGGCACTTTAGTCCTGTCTGCTTCTACCTGCAAATCCCACAGGCTCAAGGCACGAACACCGTCAAAAACAAAGCCGTTGCGCTTGAATAGCATCCGCAGTTTACAAACGGCTGCGGGGCATCGCTTCGAGCACAGCATGAGGCTCATGGAATCAGTGGTGCGCTATGATCATGATGTTTTCGTCAGTGTGTTTTGATCCGTGTGATGAAAAATAGCCGCATTCACAGGTATCCATAACTGCGTGTCTTCTTTATAGCTGAATTTTCCATCCTCATGGATGGTCACATCCAGCTCGTATTTCATGGTTTTATAGGATTCATCAAGGTATTTATTTGATAAAATGCCGTATGTTTCCGAGCCTGCTTCAGCGGATAAATGGAAGTTTGTACTGTCAGATTCAGCATCACCACCGGCGTTGATTAACACGCCGCGCGGAACCATAAAACAACGTAATACCTGCTTGTTTTCACCATCCCACAACCAGTAACCCAGCTCTTCATGAAAGGCATCTTGCTCACCCAAACGCCAAGCTGTCATGGCGTAACGCAAACCGAATAATTCCTGTGGCCCGTTACGAACAGGACCAAGCGGATCAAAAACGATGCGTTCGCGGTATTTTGTTTCCTGCTCCCGGCTGCGAATCCGGGAAATATCAATCCCCTGATCTCCTTCCCATATGCCTGCCAATGCAGCCAACGGGCCGAGGTTTCTAATAATGGTTTCGCGCATGTTTTCTCCTTTTATATATTTGGGGAACGCTCAATTCAATTCCTATGTTCTACGACCCAAATGAGGGGGCGGGTGAAATGAACCCTTCTCTATGCCATTGGGCAAGTAGCTAAAACGGATAAGCTCGATGCCCGACTGATTGCCCATTATAGCCACTTGTTATGTATTATTAACGGCATGCTTTCAGGACAGATAATTTATCCCAAACCGGGCAATAGATGAAAGGATTGCTAGTATAGAGCAATCCGAGTCGAATTAGGTTATTTAAGGCACTTTCTTCCCCCGGTTATGATTACAGAGCCACTTGAGTTTCCGTATTACCTTCCTGTATATGCTCTGTGCTCCTTTATATTGCATATTAACTATCAAACAAGAAACATTGCAAATATCCATTGCAGGGGCTTCATCGCATCGGCTCCATTAATCCTTCAATGCAGAACGGTTGCTGAAATCGGGAACAAACGCAGCAACACGTTGGCGATAATTCGCATAATCAGGGTGGGCTTTGAGCATGCGTGTTTCTTCAAGGCGCGAACCGATGATGAAATATGCACACACGATCAGTGAAAAATGCAGGCCGTTCCATGTTTGTTCGGGCATTGCCAATAAAATCAACATCACGCCGCTATACATCGGATGACGCAGCCAGCGGTAAATGCCACGCACAACAAAAGGGTCGCTGCCGACCTGCGCTTTGCGGAGGCCGAGGAAAATCAGGCCGTCAATCGGCAGGAAAGCTGCAAGAGCGACCAACAAACCGCCAATTTGCAGTGCGATAAGCAATATCCGGCTTGTTCCTGTGCTCTGGTATAGCGAAGCATCGGGCAACTGATGCACATAATGTATCCATGCGGCGGTTATTAATATGGCAAGCATGGAATATATCAGGCGATATTTCGGTTCCCGAATGCCATGCCGGTAAAACCACGCTTTACAGGATTGCGCGGCTGTGAGGCTATGAAAAACGGCGAAAATACCGCCTGATAACCAAATCCAGACTGCACTTTGCCATACCATTATTCGACCTTTATGTCCGTCTTTATCGTGTGGTTACGGCAGGGGCGGACGATGGATATGATTCAGTTTCACGTCAGTCAGGCTTTTCATAAAGGAAATGAGGTCGGATGTTTCTTTGCCGGTCAGGTGCAGGGGTACGATCAAATCGGATTGATGTGCATTTTTTGCATCACCACCCTGATTGTAGTGGTCGATCACCTGTTTCATCGTCGAAAAAGCACCATCGTGCATGGAAAATGTAAACGAAGCTGAATTATATAATGATGGCGTTTTAAAAGCCCCGATGTCGTCTTTATCATGGCTTACAGCATATCGGCCAACATCTTCTTTCAGCGGCCCTACCTGCGGCACGCCGATATTATGAAAATAATTATCTGTCAGCAGCGGCGGCGTGTGACATGCGATGCATTGGGCTTTGTTCTGAAACAGTTCAAAACCACGTTTTGCGGCTGCGGAAAGTGCTTTTTTATCACCGTTCACATAACGCTGGAAGGGTGAATTCCGAGCGATAAGCGTGCGTTCGTAAGCGGCGATGGCCTTGGCGATATTTACGCGCGTTACACCTTGTTTACCGAAGGCTTTTTTGAATGCTTTGTTGTAAGCGGGAATGGCCTTGAGTGATTTGACGATGGC
Organism: Zetaproteobacteria bacterium; assembly: GCA_003233235.1. Classification (GTDB taxonomy): domain Bacteria; phylum Pseudomonadota; class Zetaproteobacteria; order Mariprofundales; family Mariprofundaceae; genus UBA1543. The sequence continues at coordinate 2,512 of QILF01000014.1, read as the reverse complement.
CTTAACGTCGCCGCCCATTTCACCGGGTGCGGAAATCGGCCCCATATGACCAACAAGTGCGCCGGTCTGTTCTTCAAGAGAGGCGGCACGTCCATCCCAGAACAGGGATGTATAATAGGCGGCATTGACCCATGATGGCGCCCAGCGTCCTAATTCACCACCGTGCCCGAATGCGCGTGGTGTGTGTCCACCGCCACCGGCGAAGGGCAGGTGACAACCGGCGCAACTGATGGAATTGTTTTTGGATAAACGGGGATCAAATGTCAGTTGATGGCCAAGAGCGATTTTTGCCTTGGACTGCGGATTATCCGCAGGAACGGGTACGGGTGGTAATTTCCAATCGGATAGGTCCTCGGCGTTTGCAGTAGCTAATGACGACATACCTGCCACAAGAGCGAGGGAGCACAGGAATACGAGACGTTTCATTTTTCCTCCTAGAGAAATTCTGAATAAAGCTGGTTCGAGGAGGCTGCAATGAAAAATGAGCGAGTTCAAGGCAAAGATTGCAAAGCATAACATCGCGATGGCTCAAATTTTTAACGCAGAAATCGTTCATTTTTCATGCAGCAGCACGAATCATGGTTTGTTCAGTGCTTCCGCTCGCTATACAATACAATTTCTGTAAAAAAACAAGTCTGGGTGGATGAGTTGCAATCCCACTTCGAGTGCGATTTTGAGTTGGAATGAGGTGAATGGTGGTTCCATTTGCCGAAATTCCAACTTGAAATCGCGCCGGAGTGGGGAAGCACATCGCCGCTCACAACTTTTGCAAGTGGCTCGTATTATACAATCTTTTGACGCTCTTCCGTTTGACGCATGGCTTCCAATCCTAGCGTCATAGCAAAAACCATAAGCCCTGCTGCTGTTGCCGTCCAATTTTTTACGTCAAGCCAGTGACAGAGCAATAACCAGCCGACAAATACGGGGGCATACACAAAAAACCGGATGCCAAAATATTTTTGGCTACCGAGGCGGAGTAACAGTGCTGAAATCAGGTATAACCAAGGCTGGCGTTGCTGATAGCCGCGCCAGCATGCAAACAGAATGCCTACCAATATGGCTATATCCAGCACCAGCTTCATGAATGTATCTTTTTCCCACTAAGTATTCGAACCAGAAAAATAGCAGCAAGAGCTAATCCGGCCATTGAAATTCCACCAAATCCCACATGCTTGATCCATTGGCAAAAAAACACCCAGAAAGCGAGTGCTAAAAAGATGAGGACTGTATTTATGCCATAGAGCACAAGACCTATGGCGCGATCGAATCCTCCGTGCGCTTGCGCCATGCTGTTTATACGTGCAAAGGGATAACGAATTAGGTTTTCAACACGTTGCCAATAAGTGGGTTTGGCATAAAACAACCAGCCAAAGATAATAAGCGACGATGCAAATAGTCCGTAATCAAGCAATAGCCATGCAAAATCGCTTTTATCCATTAAGAAATTAGCTGGTGACTGGTTTACATAGTTACCATAGTCCAAGGGATCGGCAAACACCCGAAGGGGAAATAACAGTAATATGGTACTGGCCGACCAGTATGTGCGGCAATGCATTATTTTCTTCATCGCACTGCGCAACAATGGAAATCCGGTGAGCAACAAATGCTAGCCCCCAATGATTTGTGCCGATTGCCAGAACATCCAAATACCTAGAAAACATAATAATATGGCAAATGAGCGCTGTAAATTTTGCGTGGGAAGTCGTTTGAGAAGTATCCCGCCTAATACTGCACCTATAGCAGCAATGGCACTGATGGTGGCTGTGGCCGGAATTGAGAAATGAAGATGGCCGAGATAAGTCAGGGCGCTGGATGTTGCATTTAAGGTGATGAGTACCAGTGAATGGCCTACGGCAACGGGGAAATCCTTGATACCGAGATAAATCAGTGCAGGGACGAGAAGAAAACCGCCGCCGACACCCAAAATCCCGGTTAAAATCCCGATAATAAAGCCGACCAGCAGCGCCGGTATCCAGCGGAAGATACCGACTTTTGTTTCCAGTTTCACACCGGCAATCCACCATGCGACAAAGAAAATTAGCAGGCTCAGAAGTAGCAATTGTACTATTTCCGGTACATGCATGCCGATTCGTGCGCCAACGGCTCCACCGAGCATGCCTGAAACAGCCAGGCTCATCAGCATTTTGATTTGGATAAAACGCCAGACGCGCTGATGTATTGCTGCGGTGAGCGAAACAAATGCGACCACCCACAAACTCATGGCAATGGCTTCTTTCACACCGACATCCATCAGCGCCATGATGGTTGGTATGGTTGCCATGCCGCCACCCGCCCCGAACAGGCCCAGAACCAGACCGATGGCGAGAGCGGCGGGAAGAACGATAAGATTCATTGTTTATGTCTGCCTATTGCTGTTGATATTTATTTATCTGCCAGATTTCCGCCCTTAAGGAAGCACTGAAGAGCCACTTGCAAAAGTCGTGAGCGGCAATCTGCTTCCCCACTTCGGCGTATTTCCAGGCTGAATCTTCGAGGCATGGAACCACCATGC
>QILF01000065.1 GCA_003233235.1 Zetaproteobacteria bacterium | reverse complement strand
ATTCAGGCCTCAGCGAAGCAAGCGGCGAAATCATTGATGCACTGATTCTCGAAGGCGGCAAACCGCGCATGTTTGCCGAGCAGGAAATGCAACGCACCCTCGCCGTATTCGCTTGGGCGGCAGGCGAAGCGGAACGTTTCTGCGGCGACATCATCCCGCTGGATGGCATGCAGCGCGGCATCGGTTACGAAGGCTACACCCGCCGCGAACCTGTCGGGACGATACTCGGTATCTGCCCGTTCAATTTTCCGCTCAATCTGGTGGCACATAAAGTCGCGCCAGCGCTGGCTGTCGGTAATCCGATTCTGATTAAACCGGCCACGAAAACGCCGATTTCAGCACTGATTATGGGACGAATTGTCAGCGAAGCGGGCGCTCCGGCGGGCAGCCTGAACGTGCTGCCGATGCCGCACGACGAAGTGACATGGCTGCTGGAAAAAGAGGATGTGCGTATGCTCAGTTTTACCGGCAGCGCCGAGGTCGGCTGGATGCTGAAAAAACAGGCTTGCAGACAACGCGTCGCCCTCGAATTGGGCGGCAATTCGGGAACCATCGTCGATGCCTCGGCAGACATCCCGTTTGCCGCCAATCGTTGCGCGCTCGGCGGTTTTGCGCAGGCCGGACAATCGTGCATCGCCGTACAGCGCATTTATGTGCATAAAAGCATCCTTGATGTATTTCTGAAATCGCTCATCAGAGAAACGAATAAACTCACCGTCGGCGACCCCTGCAAAGGCGATACCAGCGTCGGCCCGCTGATTAGCAAAACCGCCGCACAGCGCATCATACAACAGATTAAACAAGCGGTGCAGGACGGTGCAAGCATCGCGCATGGCGGCAGAAAACGGCGGCTCGGTATCGGAAATATCGTCGAACCAACGATTCTAACCAACGTCGATGAATCTATGGATGTATGCCGAAAAGAAATATTCGGGCCGGTAGTCACCGTCACCCCATTTGAAGATGTGGAAACCGCCGTCGGCTGGATCAACCGCAGCGAATTCGGCCTGCAAGCGGCGATTTTCAGCAACAACAACCGGCATATTCAGTACGCCATCAACGCGCTGCATGTCGGCGGCGTCGTAGTCAACGATTCCCCGACCTGCCGCATCGACCACATGCCCTACGGCGGCATCAAAGCCTCCGGCCTGGGCCGCGAAGGTCTGCGCTCGGCGATGCTGGAGATGACGGAGGAAAAGATGGTGATTATGCGCAAATCAGCCGAGTAAAATCAACCGGATACTTGCAAAAGTCGTGAGCGGCGATTTTCTTCCCCGCTCCGGCGCGATTTTGAGTTGGAATTTCGGCAAATGGAACCACCATTCACCTCATTCCAACCCAAAATCGCACTCGAAGTGGGATTGCAACTCATCCACCCAGACTTTTGCAAGTGGCTCGTCATTTGCATGGTTTAGCATGAAGGTGTATGTTTTCTTAAAATAATACACACAGGAGCATGCTATGCGTACCAATATTGTTCTCGACGAACACCTTGTTTCCGAAGCGCAGGCGTTAACCGGCATCACCACCAAGCGCGCTATCGTTGAAGAAGGGCTGAAAACGCTGATCCGGCTGAAGAAACAGCAAGCGACCAAAGCTTGGCGTGGCAAGCTTGCTTGGGACGGTGATCTCAATGCGATGCGCACGGATCACTGATGCCGCTGCTTGTCGATTCGTCGGTCTGGATTGACTATTTCAATGGGCGGAAAAGTGCGCAAACCGATGCGCTGGATACGGCGCTGGGCAGCGAAGAAATCATCATCGGCAACCTGATACTGACCGAGGTATTGCAGGGCTTTCGCAAGGAATCCGACTTCATCAAGGCGCGGGAACTGTTGCATCATTTCTCCGTCGTTTCCATGCTCGGCCCGGATATGGCATTAAAATCCGCCGCCAACTATCGCAGGCTGAGGCAACAGGGCATCACCGTGCGTAAAACAATTGATGTGATGATTGCCTCGTACTGCATTGAGCACGATATTCCCCTGCTCTACTCTGACCGCGATTTCGACCCGATGGTGCAGCATCTGGGCCTGCATGCCCTGCCTCCCGCTCTAAATCATTGAGCTTTTAAGGCCTGGCCACCTGACCCCAAAAGCATCGCGATGAAAGGACCGACGCTTTTGGGGCAGGTGCAGCGCATTGTTATATGCTGATTTAGATCTTGGTCAATTGTAATTGATAATTTAATTTCATGCCTTCATGCGCACCAGTACTTTTACCAACAGTTTGTGGGTTGTAGTCATTTTCCTTGATAGTGCTGACTAGCATGCGAATACATTCTGTAAGATTATCATTGATAAACTTTACTGGATCAGGGATAGCCCACTCAACAGAGTCATCATTTACTTTCATCATTGCGTACAACGCACTAAAGAGCCACTTGCAAAAGTCTGGGTGGATGAGTTGCAATCCCACTTCGAGTGCGATTTTGAGTTGGAATAAGATGAATGGTGGTTCCATTTTCCGAAAGTCCAACTCAAAATCGCGCCGCAGTGGGGAAGTAAATCGCCGCTCACGACTTTTGCAAGTGGCTCTAAATATAGATAATAATTCCGAATCTTCTATTGACCGGAAGCGGCCTTATCCAGAAGCCACAACGCATCCTCAATCATCGCTACCGGCAGTTTTTCGCCTGCGCGGATTCGATTGAGGGCATCGGCTTTACCTGCGCCTGCGGCTAGAATCAGTTTCTGGCGTGCCGCATTCAGCGTCCGCAAACCCATCGACACCCGCTCTGGCGGCGGTTTCGGAGAATCGAACTCGGGAACTGCAAGACGATCATCGGCAAGCGTCGCATGGCCCGGAAAAAGGCTGGCGGTATGCCCGTCTTCACCCGTGCCCAGATGTACCATATCGAAGCGAACCATATCTTTGGCCGATGCATCGCCCAGAAGTGCGGCGTATGTTTCGGCGGCTTTTTCCGGCCCCAACTCGGCCTGCATACGATGAATCTGATTGGCGGGAATATCCACATGTTTCAGCAAGATTTCATCGGCCATGCGGTCGTTACGGTCGCTATCGCCGACCGGCAAGCAGCGTTCATCGCCAAACCAGATGTGGGTGCGCGGCCAATCTACATCCATATTGTGCAATTTTTCGTAACAGATACGCGGCGTATTACCGCCTGCCAGCACCAGATGGAAAACACCGCGTGCGGCAATCGCTTCAGCGGCGGCTTTTGCAGTCAATTCAGCTGCAAACTGACCGAGTTCATCCGCATTGGAAAAAACCCGTGCATTCAAAGCATTCACGTCGAACTATCCGCTGATAAATTGCGCCAGCCACCTTCACATTCAGCCAAAAGGGTGTCCATCTGTGGAATATCGAGGCTTCCGGCAGGATAAGTGGCAATATCAGTTTCCTTTGCCCATGCATCCATAATCGGCGCAACGATTTTCCAGCTTTCTTCTACCTCATCGGCGCGCGAAAACAACCCGGCTTCGCCGAGCATCACGTCGTGCAACAGTGTTTCATAAGCTTCCGGCATGCCGGAACCGAGCATGCCGTAGGTTGCATCCAGCTTCACACCTCGTAAATTCGTCGATAGGCCCGGCTGCTTGGCGGTCATGGTTAATTGCATGCCCTCGTCGGGCTGCAAACGAAAAATCAGTTCATTATTCAGCACATTATTTTCATCAAGATGAAATAGCTTCTGCGGCGGTGCTTTAAAACGAATACATATCTCAGATACCCGATCAGGCAAACGTTTTCCCGTTCGCAACACAAACGGAACCCCCTGCCAGCGCCAGTTATCGACATAAAATTTCACCGCAGCAAAGGTTTCCGTACAAGAATCACCGGCCACATTCTTTTCATCCCGATAAGCCGGAACCGTTTCCCCATCGACCTGACCTTCGCCATATTGCGCGCGCACGGCGATGTGTTTGACATCCTCAGCGCTAATCGGACGCATCGAACGCAACACCTTCATTTTTTCATCGCGCACATCATCGGCAGCAAGCGAAATTGGCGGCTCCATCGCTACCAGCGCCATCACCTGCATCAAATGGCTTTGAATCATATCGCGAAATGCGCCGGAGGTTTCGTAATACCCGGCGCGATAACCGATACCCAACGATTCGGACACGGAAATCTGTACATGATCGATAAAATTGCGATTCCACAGCGGTTCCAGAACAGAATTGCCGAAACGAAACACCATTAAATTCTGCACCGCCTCCTTGCCCAGATAATGATCAATACGATAAATTTGCGATTCGTCAAAATAATCCTGCAACTTGCAGTTTAAATCCCTCGCACTCGCCAAATCCATACCAAACGGTTTTTCAACGACAATCCGGCGAAAACCTTCATCTTCATCCGATAATCCGGCTTCATGTAGATTTTTACACACACATTCATACCAAGACGGCGGAATTGCCAGATAAAACAGGGCATTTTTCCTGCCCTCATCGGCATGCAAAGTTTTGGCCAGTTGTTGATACATCGCCGGATCGGATAAATCACCGGTGACCAGATCAAGTTTGTCGGCAATGCGCTGCCACGAGGCCGGATTCAGCACCGCTTCGGGAAAATAACGCAAAAGCTGATCATGCACATAATTCACCCAATGTGATTTCGACCATTTCTCACGCACCGAACCGATAATACGCGAATGCGGCCCCAATAAATTCCAACGATGCATGTGCGCCAGCGCAGGTAGCAATTTCCGCTTGCTTAAATCCCCTGATGCCCCGAATATAACAATATTGGTCGCCTCGGGGCGTGCACTACCAATCAGCGAGGCAAATTTATCGCCTGCCATGCTCAGTCTTCCTTACTTTCTGAAGAATCAGCCGGTTTAATGGCATGGCCGCCAAAACCTGCACGTTGTGCATTGACAATTTTACCGGCAAACGCGTCTTTTTGACGGCTGCGAAAACGCATCTGCAAAGCCAGCGTCATCACCGGTGTCGGAATACCCAGATCAATCGCCTCATTGGCAGTCCAGCGGCCCTCACCGGAATCGTCCATCCAATCGGATAGCGAGGATAAATCACCATCCTGCTCCAGCGCATCGCCGGTCAAATCCAGCAACCACGAAGAAACCACCGAACCATGCTGCCAAACACGCGAAATCTGATGCATGTCCAGATTAAACTCATCTTTCGCTTTCATCAGTTCAAAACCCTCGGCAAAAGCCTGCATCATGCCGTATTCCATGCCGTTATGGACCATTTTCACAAAATGACCTGAACCGACCGGCCCCATATGTCCCCAACCTTTGCCGTCATTCGAGGCCAGTGTGGTTAGAGCAGGTGCAATCAAATCAATGGCGGCTTTTTCACCGCCAATCATCAGCGAATAGCCGTTCTGCAAACCCCAAACGCCACCTGAAGTGCCGCAATCGGCAAACAGGATACCGCTTTCCGCCAAGTCACTGCCACGACGCTGGCCTTCTTTGTAATTGGAATTACCGCCATCAATAATTAAATCGTCCTTCTCGACACCAGCTTCCAGCAGAGCGGAAATCGTGCCATCGACAAACTGGTGCGGAACCATCACCCAAATCACACGCGGTGCCGGCAACTGCGCAATCACATCGCTCAAATCGGCAGCCGGGCTTACCGAATCAAATTCCGCAGCCAGCACTTGACCGGGCGCAGCATCCACATCATAAGCAACCACATCATGACCACCCAAAGCCAAACGTTTCACCATATTGCCGCCCATGCGACCCAATCCAATCATTGCCAGTTTCATGTTATGTCTCCATCTTGTATTTATTTCAGATGCTCTATCGCGGATTCATACCCTAACCTTAAACCTTAACCTCCAAGCCCTATCACGTTGCAACATCATCGGACATCAGTTCATTAGCATCGACAATCACATTATATCGCTCTCTGGCCACCTGCATCAGGCGTTCGGCAAATTGCGGCCTGTCTTTCAGCACCTTACAAAAGTCGCGTTTACTCAGCGTATATAACGCACAATAGGTCACCGCGCGCACCGTTGCCTGCCTGCGTTTGGTCATCAATAAACTCAATTCACCAAATACCTGTCCGTCACTAAATTCGGTTTTCACCCAACCCTTGCGATCAACGACTTCGACTTTACCCTGCTCAATAATGAAAAGTTCACTACCTTCCGAACCATAGTGAATAATTTCATCACCGGCGTTAAATACCATCGGTTGCAACATCATCGCAAAGGCCTTTAGCATCGTATTGCTGCTGCAACAGGCAAACATAGGCACCTTCTCCAACGCACTTTTCGGCGAACGCGCTACCCAGCGCCGATGCCCCGGTTGCAAGAGACCGTAGGCAACTTTCGGCCCCCATGAACCGAATGGATAATTGGGAAAGTCCGGTGCTTTTTCCGCCGCCCAGACATCAAGTACCGGCTGTACAATACGCCACGCCGTCTCCACCAGATCCGAGCGCGAAAACAGCGATGCATCCCCATGCATGCAGTCGTAGAGCATGGTTTCGTAACCCGTACCCGGCTGTGCCGAAAATGCTTCATCATACTCAAAATGCATCTGCACCTTGCGCATGTGCATCGACGGCCCCGGTCGTTTGGCCAGAAAGCGTAATTCGATGCCTTCATTCGGTTGGATATGGAAAATAAGCTGGTTGGCATCGAGTTGTCCTGCCGCAGGTGTGCCGTTAAATGTAAAAGCCGGAGCACGGCGAAATTGCACGACGATTTCGGTGGATTTCGTCTTCGAACCCTTACCGGAACGGAAATAAACCGGCACGCCGTGCCAGCGCCAGTTGTCGATACGCAATTTCAGTGCGGCAAACGTCTCGGTATTGGAATCCGCATCCACATGGGCCTCTTGCCGGTAACCGACAGCAGCAGTCCCATCCGCTTTAACACCTTCACCATATTGGCCGCGCACCGCATTCTTGTTTACGTCTTCAGGATCCATGATGCGTACGGCACTGAGTAGCTTGAATTTCTCATTGCGAATCGCATCGGCATCAAATGATGTCGGCGGTTCCATGCACAGGTAAGCGAGCATCTGAAACAGATGGTTCTGAATCATATCGCGAATCACACCGGATTTTTCGTAATACGCACCGCGCCATTCCACCCCCACCTTCTCGGTGGCGGTAATCTGAATATGATCAATATGCGTGCGGTTCCACAACGGCTCGAAAATACCGTTGGCAAACCGGAAGGCGAGAAGATTCTGTACCGTTTCTTTACCCAGATAATGATCAATGCGGTACACCTGACTTTCTTTCCAGTAGGAGAGAATCTCCTGATTCAACGCAACAGCACTGGGGAGGTCTGTGCCAAACGGTTTTTCGACAATAATCCGCCGCCACCCTTTATCACTCTTATTCAACCCGACCGCCTGCAAATGATCGGAAATCATGCCGAAAACAGCAGGCGGTGTGGCCATGTAAAAAAGCACATTGCCGCAGGTTGAGAATTGTTCATCCAACGTGCGCAAACTGTCGTCCAGAGCGGCAAACGCAGCCGGATCGTCGAACCGACCCTGATTATAATAAATATGCCCGCAAAACTTATCCCAAACATCCTCATTGAAGCTTTCGCGTTTGGAAAATTCACGAATATCAGTATTCATTTTGGCACGGAAGGATTCGGTGGAAAAATCATCCATCGCCATACCCAGAATAGCAAAAGATGAAGGCAATAAATCGTCGCAGAAAAGGTTGAACAGGGAAGGCATCAGCAAGCGTTTGGTGAGATCGCCTGAAGCACCGAAAATTACCATCAAACAGGGATCAGCCGGAGCCTCATGCAAATTCATTAAGGAAGATACCAGCGATGAAGAATCCGCTGGTACCTTCTCTGAATGATTATCAACCATGTTGTTTACTTCCCGATGCCGCCAAAGACAGCTATTTTCCGTCAAGCATAAAACGGATTGCGAAAAACACAACCTGTGAAAATGGTGAGCCGGAGCGGTCTCGAACCGCTGACCCGCAGATTAAAAGTCTGCTGCTCTACCAACTGAGCTACCGGCCCTTACACTTAAAAAACACTTAAAACACCCAAAAATGGTACTCCCAAGGGGAGTCGAACCCCTGTTTCCGCCGTGAGAGGGCGGCGTCCTAGACCACTAGACGATGGGAGCATCTTGGGAGGGGCGCTTTCTATTGGATTAGTCGTCTTGCGTCAACGGTCCGAGTAATTCGCGAAGGATTGTATGCAACTCCCCTTGCGCCAATTTTTGCTTGATAAGATAGGCATTGGCACCGGCTTCCACTGCTTTGAGCCGATCCTCAGCGCTTTCGCGGGTAGAAATAATCAGGATGGGAATGCTATTAAATCGGGGATCATTGCGCATGCGCCGCACCAGCCCGAAGCCGTCCAATCGCGGCATTTCCAAATCGCTTATAACCACATCATACACATGATGCTCAAGCTTCTCGATAGCATCCATACCATCAATGGCGGTATCCACCTCAACACCCATTGATTCAATCAGCGATTTCTCGACTTGTCGGGCAATAATAGAATCATCAATCAACAACGCGCGAACAGGATGCAGGTTAGCCGCATCAGGAGCCATATCATGTGTCACCTGATGCGGTGCTGTACGGCCCATTTCCTTAATGCCGTAGGGTTCCATCAGCAACATCACGGAGCCGTCATCAGTAATCGTATTCCCCATCAAACCCTGCGCCTGATAGCGCTTCAAATAGGGATCGAGTTCACGCACGATAATTTCGGCATCGTCAAACAACTCATCAACAACAATACCCGTAAATCCGTCGATATGTCTGGCGATGACCACCAGAGGAATTGTTTCATCGGCAAGCTCATTATCGCCTTCTGTAAACATCTTGCGTAAATCAACCAGCGGTACAGTTTGGCTGCTGTATTCCAACGATAGTCGGCCTGCATTGTCGATCAGTGCGTCCGGTGTCGGCGCTATCACCTGTTCAACCATGTGAATCAACATACCGAGACGCTGGCTGCCAATCCGGAAAATAAGTGCCCGCTGCACCGCAATACTAACGGGCAGTGAAAGCAGGAAATGCGTGCCTTTTCCCTTCTCCGTACGAATCTGGATAACGCCGGTCAAGCGGCGCACCGTATCCTGCACAACATTCATGCCGATGCCGCGACCGGAAGTTTCATCTACCTGTTGACGGGTTGAGAAACCGGAGCGGAAAATCAATTCCAAGGCCTCTGCATTGCTCATCGCATCCGCCTCGAATTGCGTCGTTACCCCGTGTTCGACAGCAACCGCCTTGACATACTCAGGGTCGATCCCCTGTCCGTCGTCAATAATTTCAATATGAATCTCACTGCCGCTCAACGTCGCAACAATACTGATTTGGCCAGCTTCAGGCTTACCGAGCCGTAAGCGTTCCTCAGGGTCTTCAATGCCGTGTGCAATAGCATTGTTAATGAGATGAACAAGCGGCTCCATCAACGATTCCACTACAGTCTGATCGCATTCCACGCCACCTCCGGCAATCACCAGACGTGCTTTTTTATTATGCCGACGGGCAATATCCCGCACAGCACGCGGAAAAGCTGAGAAAACTGATTCTAGCGGCTGCAGCATTAAGTCCAGTACATGATCGCGCAAATCGTCAAGCATAATATCCTGACGTTGCACATTATAATCGACATCCGAAGACAAGCGTTTTGCGGTACGTGCCAACGCGTCCATCTGCTGCGCGAACAATTTAAGCGACTCGCCAGCCGCTAAGGAGGAAGAGGTTTCTGTCACAAGTTCATGTACACGCCATCGCATTTCTGCCGTCTGCTTCTGTAAAGCCAGCATATCCTGCACCAGCCGGTTACTGAATATCTGCCCTGTACTCAATTCCACCACCTGACTGGAAAGCAGATTCAATCGTTCCTCATCGACACGTACAAAACGCCCCGAACCGGAACGACCCGCCTTGGATTTGACAGTGAGCACATCCGGGCGAAACAGATTTTCCTCTTCATCCGATTCCTGACCGGCAGTGACATTTCCATCCGCCCCAAGACTCTTCTGAAGCAAATGCGTTTCATCCACGCCACCGGAGGCATCAGCCACACGGCTCGTCATTTCAGCAAGTAATGCATCGTATCGCTGCCGAAAAACCGAGACATCTATCACCGGGCTATCCACCGCTTGCAAGCGTTCCGCCAAACTATCGTGCATATCGAAAAGAAACTGCACCATCGCTTCGCCGGAAAACTCAGGATGCGTGATAAGATGTTTCACTGCCTCCTCGAACAAATGCCCGATGTCACCCACATCCTGCACGCCAAGCATCAGCGCTGAACCGTTAATGGTGTGCGCATTACGCCTTAAAGCAACCAGCCCCTGCTCGTCTAATACATCCGATTTGAATGCCGTCAGTGCCTCGTTGATGGACGCCAACCGCTGTTTCGCCTCATCGAAAAAGGAAGAAACGAAATGATTGAAATCAATAGCATCTGCTGCGCCACTCTCGTCTAATCCCGTTCCTTCTGACGGGGATGTCTCGACATTCACCACCTTAATTGGAATCTCTTCAGCCAATTCAAGTGCATCCGGGATGCCATCATCAACATCAATAATGGTTTCGGTTTCGGCGGTATTTTCGTCGCCTGCATCGTGCAGAGCAGGCTCCCCGGCAGCGTTTTCTGTTACAATGTTTGCGGTTTCTGTAAGTAGCGCATCATATTTCTGACGAAAAACAGATACATCAATTACCGCACTGTCCACCGCCTGCAAGCGCACAGCCAGACCATCGTGTAAATCAAAAAGAAACTGCCCCATCTTCTCGCTGCGAAGCTCAGGATGCTTAATCAGATGCTCGACAACATCCTCGAACAAATGTCCGACATCACCCACATCCTGCACACCTAGCATCAACGCCGAACCTTTAATGGTGTGCGCATCACGCCTTAAGGCAACCAGCCCTTCCGCATCCAGCGAGTCCGTCTCAAATGCCACCAAAGCCTCATTGATAGAAGCCAGCCGCTGCCTCGCCTCGTCAAAAAAGGCAGCTGTGAATTGCGAAAAATCAGTTGTGTCCATCAAAAACCGAACGTTTTACCAGATGAATCGCAGAGGGAAATGCCACCACGCGCTTTACACCATCATCCGAAGTTCTTCAGCCGCCTCGCTCAGATTTGCGGCAGAATCGCGCGTACTCACCATCTGCTCACTCGAATCGTTCAGCAATTGACTAATCTGGCGCATGGTTTCAATAAATTGCGCATTCGAGTCGTTATGCCGTGACGTCGCCTGCGAAATATGCCGTACCGCCTGACTGGTCTTTTCTGAAAGTTTCTGCAATCTCTCCAGTGAATCACCCGCATGGCGGGCAATGCTCACGCCTTTACCCACCTCATCAAGACCTTCGCGGGTCACCGCAATAGAATCCTGCGAAGAAGCATGCACATCATCCACAACATTCTGAATTTCACTGGTAAAATCACGCACCCGATCCGATAGTCGTCGCACTTCACCTGCAACCACAGCGAATCGTTTGCCGAATTCGCCGGCAGCCGCAGACTCAATAGATGCGTTGAGTGCGAGCAGATGCGTTTCTTCGGCAATTTCCTGAATGGCACTGATAGAGCCTGTGATTTGCGCCGCTTTCTCACCGGCGAAGGTCACTTTTTCGGCAATCGCATTCACTTCAGAACGAATCAGCTCCATGGAACGAATAGCCTCCAGCACCGCTTCTTTTCCGTCGCTGGCTGCTTTTCGTGTCACTTCGGCGATGCGTTCCACATCTTTGGATGTACGCGCCACCTGCGATGAACTTTCTGACAGGCCTTGCATTTCAGCTGTCACTTGCTCGACCGCTTTCGCCTGCACCATGGAAGCATTACTTTGCTGATCCACAGCACGCAGAATATCCTCCGAACTTCCAGTCACCCGATGCGCCACACCGGTGATCATTTCCGTCGTCGAAGAAACAAAGAAACGCCCGGAGATAGCCATCGCCAGCACCAATACCAGCAAAACCGTAAGCCCGGATAAAACGATAACCATCAGCGTATGCTGCTTATCCTGCACCTCCACAGCCAGACGATTCGCCAGCCCTGTGGCAACAATATTCACCTTGGCCTGCGCCACAAACACCAGATTCTGCGCCACCACGGTCACATTTTTGGCCTGTTCGCCGGGAATCGCACCGCTAACGATACTCCCACCCATTTTAATCACTTCGCGCATCAGGCCGGAAACTTCTTTTAGCGCCTTGATATCATCCGCCTGCAAGTTTTTCGAACCTATCAACTCTTTGTACAGGCTTGAAAACTCTTTGGAACCTGATTTCATTCTGTCGGCATCCGCCTTGTTACCCGTCAGACTGAAGTCGTTAAGTGGTGCCAACACACTCGCCAGTGAAGCGCGAAAGCGTTCCAGATCAATCTGTTCGCCATACAATTCGGTAATCGAAGAAAAAACCTCGTTCGCCTTGCTGGCGGCAAAAAATGCCGTTCCTATCAGCACCGAAAGCATAATGATGGATAGCCATACTGTCTGATTTGCGCGCTTGCGCAGACTTTTGATTGCCATGTATTCCCTCCACGATTCCTTTTCAACGATTCAAAATTCTATGTCTATGTGTTCGTTCTTTTTAAAAAACTGGGACTGCCGGTGAAACTAGCCTGATTGCCGTAGCTGCGCCACCTTCATATGCCTCAACAGAATCTCACTACTCTTGAAGCAGCATCCCGGCATGAAGCACATCATAGGTTACGCCTCCCACATCGAGCCTGCCGCGCAATCTCGGCGCATCCGCTTCTTGCATATTTTCCACTTCCTGTTTATTTCGCCGGTGAATAGCTGTCACCGCATCAACCCGCAGTGCCACACGCATTCTTTTGTGCCGCAATACCACGTAACGCGTCGCATCATTATCCGGCTTTGGCAGTTCCGGCAAAGCCAACTGCTTACCCGGCTCAATCACACAAACAATCTGTCCGTGAATATTGCCCATGCCAAGCAGATGATCCGGGGCCATCGGCACGGGTGTTAACGGTATCGGTCGAACGATTTCGGTCACATCTCCGGCCAGCAACAGAAAATCACGTCCACCCATGCGTAGTTGCAGCAAATCGACATATTCAGCTTCAAGCTCTACATCATAGGGAAGACCCGCCGTCAATTGAGACAATTCGTCTTCAATTATAGGCGCATCGTCCAACACATTGTTTTTCGACACATGCGGCTCACCTTCCCCGTTTAACCTGTCGCTGAATTCATCTGACATTCGCTTCTCCCTGCAACGCCAATCGCATACGCCTGTACATGCCCATCACCTTCTTTACCCGCGCCTGCAATTTCAAAGGCTCCACAGGTTTGATAAGGTAATCGTCAGCACCGGTTTCCAAGCTATCCACTTCATCCTCCTCGCTGTCACGCGAGGTTAGCAGAATCACCGGCATGCCGTCGAATTTTCCCTGTTCCCGAATATGCTTCACCAGTTCCGGCCCCGCCATATGCGGCATCTCGTAATCGGTCAGCACCAAATCAAACGCCTCCAACTGCAACATGCGCCAGGCCTCCTGCCCGTCCTCAGCCTCAACCACCGAATAACCCTGCGCTTCGAGCACAAACTTAACCAGATTACGCACACTTCCTGAATCGTCAACAATCAA
>QILF01000118.1 GCA_003233235.1 Zetaproteobacteria bacterium | reverse complement strand
GAAGGTTTCAGCTGAAGAGCTTGCAGAGTTCGGTGAGTTATACGGCGTAAGTATTTCGTGGCTCACATCAGAAAATGAAGAACTAACAGATATTTCCGATGATAAGCTAATGATGGCTGCAAGAAGTCTGAGTGCGATGAAAGACGAAGACCTTGATCGCCTCATGTCACTTATTCAGATGTTAAAAAAAACTGATGGCAGCTAGTAAATGAAAATTGATACTCGAAAATTAGCCATGTCAGCTACTACTAAAGCACTCCAAATCAGAAAAAAAGTAGGAGTTGCAGCATTCGACCCTGTTTCAATTTTTGATGTTGTTGACCAAATGGGGGTTGAATTAAGAATTTCTGATATACCCTCTATGGAAGGAGTATATTTGTTAGGCAAGAAACCAACTATAATCTTGTCTTCATTGCGCCCCAAAGGCCGTCAGGCTTTTACATGTGCGCATGAACTAGGACACCATGTGTTTAGCCATGGAGAAAAATTTGATCAGCTAATAAATCATTCCAAAATGAATCGTAGCTATGACTCTGATGAATTTGTTGCCGATTCATTTGCAGGTATTCTCTTAATGCCAAAAACAGCAATTATAAATGCATTCAAAGTCCGCAACCAATTACCTGAAACAGCACCATGTCAAGAGATATACAATATTTCCACATATCTAGGGGTTGGTTATACGACACTCATTAACCACATGTATTATGCATTGAAGATGATATCAAGAAATAGACTTCAAGAGTTACTCAAAGTTCAGGTCTCGCGTATTCGTAGGGGTATTCTTAACAATGAATGTAAAGAAAATTTGATAGTTGTAGATGCTAACTGGCATGGGCGAGCAGTTGATATGGAGCGTAGTGATATATGCCTACTCCCTTCAAGCTATAGGATTGAATCTGAGCATTTGGAGATAATTGAGAAAAATGACATAAGAGTAGTAGCCCGAGCAATTTCATCAGGGCTAGGTCGCTTGGAAGATAACGATTCAAATTGGTCGGCATTCATTCGAGTGTCAAAAAAAGGTTTTGTAGGAAGAGCAAAATTCAGATTCCAAGAGGATGGATAAAATGCCTAAAGACGTTTTTACAACCACTAGTGATAATTTATCAATAGCTTGGACTGAAGTTCTACTGAAAATGATGACGCCTAGTAACAACGAATTAACCCCTGCTGTAATTAAAATTCGAGATTTTCAAAATGGCAAAGTTGTAGAAGATAAATTCATCCGCACAATACTTGATGACGAGTTGAAAAAAGAAGGGAAGAAAAGCTGCAGTGAAGTTTCACATACAATCTTTCCTGAATCACTTTGGAATCCATCGTTAGAGGATGATGGTGATCATTTATTTTCAAGGTTTAATCGTATTTGGCCGCGAGTAAGAAAAGCCAAATCAGCCAACCGGTCAGGCACTTATTTTCGGCGGATGACCTCGTATAGACCACAGGAAGGTGATGAGCCCATTAACCAACTAAAGCATGTAATTGATACTTTTAAAAACCACGGGAATCACCGACGCAGTGCTTTACTTGTCAGTATATTTGACCCCGCACTAGATCATTCTCATGCTCGAATCCTTGGATTCCCGTGCTTACAACAAGTTAGCTTTGCAAAAACTGATTCAGGTGGTCTTTGTGTTACTGGTTCTTATGCATTGCAATATCAATTTGAAAAGGCATACGGCAACTATTTGGGGCTGTGTAATTTAGGAAAGTTTATGGCAACCAGCATGGAATTAAAGCTTGAACAAGTAACATGCATTGCATCGGTTGCCAAACTGGCAAGGCCGAAAAACAAACTTGAAGAACTCGTAAATTCAATTAATACACACTTTAAAAGCGGGGAAAAATGAGCAAGCAAAATGAGCTATGGAAGGAGAACATGGCTAGTGTTTCTAATAAAATAGAACCGCCATATGTTTACAGTTCAATCTCACCGGCAAAGCCAACGATTGTTTATGATACCTATTGGAAGTTTGCGGTAGAGAGACAGAGCGTCTTCTTCAATCGATTATCTGGACAGTCCTATCCATGGACAAAGAACCCTGTTCTACTAAGTAATAAATTCACCAATGCATATAGAGCATCAGATAGGGTTAGCCAGTATCTCATCAGACATATAATTTATGAAGGTGACCAATCTCCAGAAGAGGTCTTTTTTCGAATCCTTTTATTTAAACTATTTAATAAAATAGAGACTTGGGAATTGCTCGTCAAGAAACTCGGCAAAGTATCCTATATGACCTTTAATTATGAAAAATACGACAAAATATTATCTACTGCTATGGCTCAAGGTATTAGTATTTATTCCGCCGCTTACATGATGGCTTCTGGCTCAAAGGATTTGAAAGTAAGCAGAAAGCATCAGGCTCATTTATTACTAATTCAGAGAATGATGGATGATGAATTATATTCAAGAATTCAAGATGCAAAAAATATGTACGAAGGCTTTTTACTATTTAGATCCTATCCAATGATAGGTGATTTTTTAGCTTACCAATACATCACAGATATTAACTACAGTAATTTATCTGATTATGGTGAAATGGAATTTACAATTCCCGGCCCTGGTGCAAGGGATGGCATTCGGAAATGTTTTTCCTCTCTAGGCGGGTTAAACGAGTCAGATATCCTTAAAGTAGTCGCTGATAGGCAAAGCGACGAATTTGAACGGCTTGGTCTAGATTTCCAATCCCTTTGGGGCAGACCTTTGCAATTGATAGATATTCAGAACTTGTTCTGTGAAGTAGACAAGTATTCACGAGTTGTTCATCCATATATCTTGGGAATTTCAGGGCGCACGAAAATCAAACAAAAATTCCGTCTAAATCCTGACCCTATTAAATTCTGGTATCCTCCCAAATGGGGGCTAAACGAGAAAATAAGAGCGTCATTATCAGGAAATATTATGACTAATCAGGAGTAGCTAATGGAGTTAAGTCATTACCAAAAAGAGGCCCTAAAAACTGATCAGGCAACTGATAATCACGATAGAAGCCTTATGATATCACTACTAGGGTTAACTGGTGAAGCTGGCTCTTTATTAACGGAGTTTAAAAAACACCTTAGAGATGGAAAAGCATATTATCTTTTTACAGAAAAAATCACCGAAGAGCTTGGAGATGTTCTTTGGTATATTGCAAATATTGCTTCACGACAAAATTTAGACTTATCACAAATAGCTAAGAAAAATCTAGAAAAGACCCAAGCTCGGTGGCTCAGCCAAGAGGAAATAATTGGGCCGATAACACTTCATGAACGTCTTTTTGACGAAAAGTTTTCCAAAAAAGAACAATTACCAAGGCACTTCAGAGTCGAAATCAGAGAAGTAAAAGTCGATGGAGCCAATAAAGTTTTTGTTACTTGGGATGAAGGCCAGTTCGGGGATAAACTAACCGACAATTCATATGAAGATGATGGATACCGATTCCATGATGTTTTCCATTTGGCGTATGCAGTTATTCTCGGTTGGTCTCCAATATGTAGACGTTTTTTTGGACGTAAACGAAAGAGCCATACACAAATTGATGAGGTTGAAGATGGTGGAAGAGCTGCCGTTATTGATGAGGCAATTTCAGCATTAGTATTTGACCATGCAAAGTCATATTCATTTTATGACGGAGCAAATACTGTTACATATGAGCTTTTAAGAACCATCAAAGATATCACAGAGCGCCTAGAAGTTAGAAGGTGTTCAATGCATGAGTGGGAGCATGCTATTTTGGAAGGTTTCCGAGTGTGGCGCAAAGTAAAAGATAACAAGGGCGGAGTGATTGTTGGAAATTTAATTTCAAGAACAATTGAATATATTCCAAGTGAACCTGCAAATACTCCATTGGCACTATAAACGGGTTATAACGCTCAACCACCCTTCCCCAGCGGGTGCGCCCGATTGACTGCTTCGTGCAGGCGAACACGGGAAATATGCGTGTAAATCTCCGTTGTGCTGATATTGGCGTGCCCGAGCAGCATTTGTACGGCGCGCAAATCAGCCCCGTGATTCAAAAGATGCGTAGCAAACGCATGGCGCAGGGTGTGCGGCGAAGGCAGGCGTTGCAAACCTGCCGTGATGGCATAGCGGCGCAAACGCAACCAGAAATTCTGCCGGGTCATGGGCTTATCGCCGCGCCCGGGAAACAGAAACGAAGCGGAAATTCGCGGCGCACCGCTATCCGGAGATGCACTGCTTTTCACTCGTTCCCAGCGTTTCAACCACACTGCCGCTTCCTCACCATACGGCACAAGCCGCTCCTTATCCCCTTTACCAATCACGCGCAACAGCATCGCATTCTTATCCAGTTGTGAGCTGCGCAGGCCGACAAGCTCGCTAACCCGCAAACCGGAAGCATAAAGCAGCTCCAGCATGCAGCGGTCGCGCAGGCCGTAATAATCGTTCACATCAGGCGCAGCGAGTAGCGCTTCCACTTCTGCTTCGCTAAGCATTTTAGGTAACGGACGATGCAAACGCTGTGGGGGAAGTCGTTTGCAGGGATGGTCGTCACGTATGCCCTCGGCGAGCAGGAAGGAAAACCACGACGACATGGCACTGCGTCTGCGTCTAATCGTAGAACCGGCCATACCACGACGATTCAATGTCGCCAGATAAGCTTCAATCAACGCCTCATCGGCAATAAAAAGACTGCTCCGCCTGGTTTGCAAAAACCTTTGCACATCATTCAAATCCGCCTGATAGGAAACCAGCGTCTGCTTTGAAAAACCACGCAACATGGCCAAGCGGTGCAGCAAACCCTCAATACGTTCAGAGCAACGTGAGTCATCGGACAAACCGCTGTGACTATCTTTCGACATGGCGATGAGTATAGAGTTCGCCTGCGCCAGAGCAAACGGAGCCGATGGTATTAATCAGAAAAACCCGCAACCACAACGGTTAACGGGCTTTACAGAACATCTCAGGATGTTTAAATGGTACCGAGGACTGGAGTCGAACCAGCACTTCCATAAGGAAACTAGCACCTGAAGCTAGCGCGTCTACCAATTCCGCCACCTCGGCAAATAAACAAATCCTCCAGCAAGCATTGGCTGCAGGAGGCGCGCAATCATAGGATGGAGCATTATTGTGTCAAGAAAGAAAAACGGCGAAAAACAAGGCAAACCTGCCGCCTCCGGCGAGCGCAAACAACATTCCGGAAGCGTATCACCATGGGATAGGGTAAAAAAAACGAAACCTGCGCGAAGGGGAAAACCACAGCATACACGCAACAGCCCTGAACGTGATGAAAAGAAGGGCGCTGGAAAGAACGCAGGACAGTGTTTCACGGGTATCGTTTCGGCGCATCCCGACGGCTTCGGCTTTGTTGATGTAGCGGATCGCGAAAAAGGCCTGTTTCTGCCGCATGAAGAAATGCGCGATTTGATGCATGGCGATGAAGTGGAGGTGCGTAACCGCATTTTCCGTGGTCGTGAATCGGCAGAGCTTGTTCGTATTATTAAAAAAGCACCGGCCATTATCGTCGGACAATTCATCCTCAACGGTGGTGTAGGCATGGTGCAACCGCGCTCGCGGCGCATGCCGCAGGCGATTCTGGTACGCGGCAGAGATACGTCCGGCGCACATGACGGGCAATGGGTACGCATCGAAATTGAGCGCGGCAAACAACCACTGCATGGCCGGGTGCTTGATGTTCTAGGTTCAGACCTCGAACCGGCTTCGCTGATTGAACTGGTGATTTCCGAACTGCAACTACCCGAAGATTTTCCGTCTGCGGTACACCACGAAGCGGAGAAAATTCCCGAACAAATCGACGAAACCGACATCAAGGGGCGGCTTGATCTGCGCCAGCTCCCGTTTGTCACCATTGATGGCGAGGATGCACGTGATTTTGATGATGCCATCTGCGTGCAACCACGCGGCGACGGTTTTGAGGCATGGGTGGCGATTGCCGATGTCTCGCATTATGTCGCCCCGAAAGGTGCTATGGATAAAGAAGCGCTGGAACGCAGCAATTCCTTCTATTTTCCGGATCGTGTGATTCCGATGCTGCCCGAACGTTTATCCAACGGCTTGTGTTCGCTCAATCCGCATGTGGACCGTCTGGCAATGGTGGTACGCATGCGTTTTGATGTCGGTGGACGCAGGCGAACAGCACGCATGTATACAGCAGTCATTCATTCGCAGGCGCGCCTCACTTACACGCAAGCCTCGGCTTGGCTTGAGGGACGCGATACAAAAGCCGTTTCCGATACCGGATTGCGCAAGATGCTCGATAATGCTGCCAGATTGTATGCCATGCTGGATAAAAAACGCCGCCAACGCGGAGCACTTGATCTTGATGTGCCGGAAGTGCGCGCCATTATCCATGAAGGACGCATCACAGGCATGGGTTCGAGTGATCGCAATCTCGCTCACCATCTGATTGAGGAAATGATGCTCGCCGCCAACACGGCGGTTGCCGAATTTATGCAAACCCATCACTGCCCGCTGCTTTACCGCGTCCACCCCGCGCCAAAACGGCAGTCTATTCAGAAATTGAATGATTTTCTCGCCCCATTCGGACTTTTCGTTCGCCTGCCAAAAGCCGCAGATAAAAATGAAAACGTCAAACCGGGCGATGTGCAGGCGGTACTCGAAGCCGCTTCTAATAAGCCGTTTTCGCACCCCTTGCAGCGGCTGGTATTGCGTTCGATGCAACAGGCCCGCTACACCATGGAAAACGACGGTCATTTCGGCCTCGCCTACGATTGCTACTGCCATTTCACCAGTCCGATTCGCCGTTACGCCGATTTGACGGTGCATCGCAGACTCAAAGCACTGATTAGCAAGCAGTCTCCCGATAAAACGCAACCTGTAGCTACCTTGCCGGAAATCGGCGAACAAACCTCGCAGCAGGAACGCAAACAGCAGCGCGCCGAATGGGATATTCAGGCGATGTTTGCCGCGCTTTACCACCAGAAAGACGTTGGCGAAATCATGCCCGCGCGCATCTCCGGCCTTACCCAGCGACGGCTCTTTTTTGAACTGGAATCGACGCTGGCCGAGGCTTCGATGCCCAGCGATACACTCTCCGGCCCCTTCGAATTGGACGAAACAACCCAGCAACTCGTCTCAAAACGCAACCATATGACCTACAAACTGGGCGATCCGGTTATGTTACGTATCGAATCCACCGATCCGGTGCGCGGGTTGATTAACGTATCGCTGGTTGAGAACAGCGAAACTGAAGAAAATACGGAAAATGAAGGCTGAACGTCTCGATAAACTTCTCTCCAGTCTCGGCTACGGTGTGCGCAAAGACGTGCGCAGCTGGATACGCGAAGGCATTATCAGCGTTGATGGCACACGTGCTGTTTCAGCGGCGCAGAAGGTCACGCCCGATCAGGTCCAAGTGGAGGGAAAGGCGCTTGATCATCCGTTCGGTTTAACCGTTATCTATCACAAACCCGAAGGCGCGGTTTGTTCACGAAAGGACGGTGGGCGTCTTATTTTTGAAGATTTTCCGGCCCGCTGGGTGGATAGAAAACCGACTTTTTCAAGCATCGGTCGCCTCGACAAAGACACCACCGGATTGCTGCTTCTAAGCGACGACGGACAGCTCAATCACTGCATTACAAGCCCCAAACAACACATTCCGAAAACCTATCACGTGACGCTTGCCGAGCCGCTTCGCGGCGATGAAACAACCATCTTCGCCAGCGGTAAACTGCTGCTCAAAGAAGACGACAGACCATGCCTGTCGGCAGAATTGCAAATACATACGGAAAATCAGGTTTCGCTCACCTTGCATGAAGGCCGCTACCATCAAGTCCGACGTATGTTTGCAGCCGTCGGCAATCATGTTACCGCACTCTGCCGTACAGATATTGGCACACTGAATCTGGCACAGACGGAACTTGCCCCGGGCACATACAAAACATGCACTGCGGATGCACTGATGACACTTATTTGCGCCAGAATTCAGGAATAAACAACACAAAAAAGGTGTAAATTTCTAATCGGCCAACCACCATCGCCAGCATCAAAACCCATTTCGACACATCCGGCAAAGCAGCATAATTGCCCGCAGGCCCGACATCGCCAAAACCGGGGCCGGTGTTTGACAGACATGCCGCCGAAGCACTCAACGAAGTCAATATATCCACGCCCGAAAGAGCCACAACCACGGCAACGATAAAAAAACTGAAAAAATAAAGAACGGCGAAGCCCCACAATGACTCAGCCAATCCCTGCGGTACAGTGTGATCACCGATTCTCAGTTGCATTACGCCATGCGGATGAATCAACCGGTGCAACTCCCTGCGCACATGGCGAAACAGAAGCAATACACGAATAAGCTTCATGCCTCCGGATGTCGAACCCGCACACGCACCGGTTAGCATCATCAGCAACAGGAGAAGAATACAGCCGGACGGCCACAGGCTGTAATCGCCGACGGTAAAACCCGTCGTTGTAATGACCGATACCGCACTAAACACCACTTCATCCCAACTGGACCCCGGCAGCGGCAGCGCCACCCATGCAATCAGCAGGATCAATACACTCAACACCAAAATATAGAATTTAAATTCATCATCAAGAAAATAGTGGCGCAAAGAAAAACCACGATGCGCAGCGGCGAAATGGAGTGAAAAATTAACACTGGCCGCCAACATGAATACAATCGCAATAATATGTAAGGCAGGCAGGCGGTAATAACCGAAACTGGCATCGTGGGTGGAGAATCCACCGGTTGATAACGTGCTCATGGCGTGATTCACCGCATCAAAAACACTCATCCCTGCCCACCAGTATGCAAGCGTACAAGCCAGCGTCAGACCCACATAAATGCCCCAAAGTGCCTTGGCTGTCTGTGAAACACGCGAGGTCAGCTTATCTTTTACCGGACCCGGTACTTCCGCTTTCAACAACTGCATACCGCCTGCGCCGAGAAAAGGAATCACAGCAACCACCAGCACAACAATACCGATTCCACCCAGCCACTGCTGCATCGAACGCCAGAAAAGTATTGCCGGATCAGTAGCATCCAATCCTGTCAGTACGGTCGCGCCCGTGGTCGTCAACCCGGAAACCGACTCGAACATGGCATCTCCGAATGTATGGCTCACACCGGAAATAACAAATGGAACAGCACCCAACAGCGATAACAGAAGCCACGCCAAAGATACCATGAGAAAACCGTCGCGGTGCGTCAGATGTTTTGGCGCAGGACCACTGAATAGCGATACAGCCCCTGCCAACAACACAAGCACCGCACCATAACCGCCAAACATCACGACTGAATGAGAAGCACTCGCCAGAGCCACACATGCCGTGACCAGCATGCCCAAGCCGTAAATCATGCATAGCAGTGCCAATATCCAGATAATACCTCTTACATGCATAATCAGACTGGAAACATTCTATTTCTTCCAGAATTCGGGAACAAGAAGCACAAAGAAAGTGAAAATTTCCAAACGCCCGAGAACCATGCCGAACATCAAAACAGCTTTGGCAAAATCTGGCAAATTCGCGTAATTATCAGCCGGACCGACACCGCCAAACCCCGGGCCGGTATTGGTCATACAGGCAGCTGCCGATGTTAAAGCTGTGAGCATATCCACGCCGGAAGCAGCCACCAGCACAGCGATAATGATAAAACAAACGATATAGAGTACAAAAAACCCCCATAATGCCTCAACCACCGACCCGGTCACTTTATTGCCGTTCAGTTTTACAGGCACAACGGCATGCGGATGAATCAGCCGACGCACTTCACGCATCCCCTGACGAAACAGCAACAATACACGAACCATCTTCATGCCGCCGCCTGTCGAACCGGCACAAGCACCGGCAAACATCGCAACAAAGAGAATCATGTTGGTCACGACCGGCCATTGCTCATAATCGCTCACCGCAAAACCCGTCGTTGTCGCCACCGCCACGGTATTGAATAACACCTCATCCCAGCTTCCCTTTGCCGTGAATAGTGTCGGTGCGCCGACAATCAGAATCAGTACAAACATCCACTTGAGGTAAGCGCGAAATTCATCGTCAGAGAAATAAGTAAAGGGTAAGTTAGAACTTAAACCCCGACGCAAAGCGGCAAAATGCAGCGTGAAATTGATACCGGAAGCAAACATGAAAAAGACCGCAGCCAAACGAAGTGGAAGCGAATCAAAATAGCCCATACTCGCGTCGTGCGTCGAAAAACCACCGATAGCAATCGTGCACATCGCATGGTTTATAGCATCAAAACCACTCATCCCGAGTGACCAGTACACCACAACGACAATGCAGGTCATCACCAGATACATATACCAGAGAATTTTACCGGTTTCGGTCACCCGGGCGGTGAGTTTATCCTTGACCGGCCCCGGTGCTTCGGCGCGGAAAAGCTGCATCCCGCCGATTCCAAGCAGCGGCATAATAGCCACGGCAAGCACAATAATGCCCATGCCGCCAACCCACTCCTCCATCGAGCGCCAGAATAAAATCGAAGGTGGCATGGCATCCAGTCCTGAAAACACGGTTGCACCCGTCGTCGTCAGTCCGGATGTGGACTCAAACAACGCATCCATTACCGTCACCGCAGTACCTGTGGTCCAAAACGGCACTGCGCCGAGTAAAGCAAGTACCACCCAAGCCAATGCAACAATCAGGAAGCCGTCGCGATGGCTTAGAGACTCCGGTGCGCCTCCAGCCATCCGCATCGCCACGAAACCAATCGCCGAAACGATAAGTCCGGCAGCAATAAAGTCACTGATATGTCCGGTGTGGTAATGCCATGCCACCAGCGCGGGAACCATCATGCTGGCACCGAAAAACACCGTCAGGATACCAATCGTCCATGTGACACCACGAAAATTCACAGTTAGAAGAACTCCAGATGCACTTCAAACAATTTCTCCGTCGTTGCAAGCGAAGTGCTGCGCGTAACCATCAGCACAAGGTCACGCGCCTGAATCTGCGTATCGCCATCGGGAATCACCACCTGATTACCGCGCAGGATAGCGCCAACTACGGTTTGCTCAGGTAAATCCATCTCGCGCAACGGTTTCTTAAGAATATCACTGGTTTCCAGTGCCTCGGCTTCCAGCACCTCGATACTGCCATCGCCCAGAGAAGACATGCCGAGGATACGCCCTTTGCGAATATGGCTAAGCACACTGGAAACGGTAGTCAAACGCGGAGAAACAGTAATATCCAAGCCAATCTGGGCAATCAAATCTGCGTAAATCGCCCGATTCACCAGCGTGACAATATGTTCAACCTTGTATTTCTTGGCAATCAGGCTCACCAGAATATTGGTTTCATCGTCATTGGTTAAAGCAAGAAAATCATCCATCTCGCCGATGTTTTCCTCTTCAAGCAACTGCCGGTCCATGGCATCGCCGTTAATAACAGTCACATTTTCCAAGTGTTCGGCCAGCCAATTTGCCCGCTCCGCACCAAATTCGATGATTTTCAACGAAACATTCATCGCCTCCAACTGCTGGGCAACGATATATCCGACATGTCCTCCGCCAACCATCATCACATGTCTGCTGGCGTGTGCTTTACAATGCAACCCCACTGCATCCATAAATGCATCGGTATGCAGTTTGGCCATAGCCACATAAATCGTGTCTCCGGCCAGCAGCACCGCATCGCCACTTGGAACGCGCCATTTCTGATTATGTTCGTGTGCCACAACAATCACCGGAATATCGCTTTTCAACGCCTCACTGGTTTCTTTCAGAGAAATTCCCGCCAGCACACTTTTCGGCGGCACACGAAGACCAACCAGACTGATACGACCATCAGCAAAATCCTGTGCATCAGCAGCAGAAGAAACCTGAAAGCGTTTAATAATCGCTTTTGCCGCCTCTTTCTCAGGAGAAATGATTAAATCAATGGGTAAATCATCGCGACCACAAAGTTTCTCATGACGCATATATTCGGTTTCACGAACCCGTGCCAGCTTGGTCGGCACTTTAAACAACGAATGCGCCACCTGACAGGCCATCATATTGACCTCATCGTTGGTGGTTGCAGCGATCAGCAAATCAGCATTCGCTGCATCCGCCTGCGCCAATATGCTGGGCAACGAGGCATGCCCGCAAACGGTTTTAACATCCATACAATCCGCGACCTTGTTGAGCAATTGCGGGTCACGATCCACCACAACCACGTTGCAATTTTCCGAAGCCAGACGCTGGGCAATGCTGAAACCAACTTCACCGGCACCGAGAATAAGGACATTCATGCGCGTCCCTCCTTTAAACCGAAACTTTTTATTTTACGATGCAATTGACTTCGTTCCATTCCAATATCCTCTGCTGTGCGACTAACATTCCAATCGTTTTTGTTCAAATGGTAAAGCAGGTAACTGCGTTCAAAAGCCTCTCTGGCGCTGTGATAATTAACCGATATATCCGCTCCGCTGCCCTGTATGCCACCCTGATCAAGCGGTGGCATATCCATTGCGTTGATTTCCTTGCCCTGATGCAGAATATGGCAACGCTCAATATAGTTGCGCAACTCGCGAACATTCCCGCCCCAGCGACAAGCTTGCAGAAGAGCCATCGCATCATCCGAAAAAATAACAGGATCGCCGCTGAGTAAACTCGCCTGCTCGTTCGCAAGAACCTCAATCAACATCGGAATATCGCCCGGCCGTTCACGCAAGGTCGGCATGTGAATGGTGACTACATTCAAACGGTAATAAATATCCTCGCGTAATCGCCCCTCTCGTATCGCCTGCTCAAGATCACAACTGCTGGCTGCAATCAGGCGCACACTCACGTCCACAGCTTCTGATCCACCCAGACGCTGCACCGACTTCTCCTGAAGCACGCGCAACACCTTCGCCTGTGCGCTCGGATTTAAATCGGTGAGTTCGTCAAAGAAAAGACTGCCGCCATTGGCTATTTCGAATCGGCCACGCTGACTATGCAAAGCACCGGGAAATGCGCCCTTTTCATGCCCGAAAAGTTCGGAATCCATACGCGATTCGGGAATCCCTGCGGTATTGATAGCAACAAATGATGCCTCTGAACGTTTGGAATGCCGATGCAGGAGATGCGCTGCGACTGCTTTCCCCGTGCCGTGCTCGCCGAGAATAAGCACGGGTGCATCCGTCGCTGCCACCTGTCGAATAAGCTCACGAACCTCCTGAATGGCATTGCTTTCGCCAATCAGTTCCCGTAATTCGACAGAGACGGTCTGTTGCTTGAGTTCAGAATTCTCAAGCGCCAGTTTACGTTTCTCAAGCGCGTTGCGAACAAGAATTAGCAACCGGTCCGACGATAATGGTTTTTCGACAAAATCAAATGCGCCCTGTCGGGTGGCACGCACCGCCGTGTCGATGGTGGCATGCCCGGACATCATAATCACCGGCACATTGGCATCCAGCAATTTCAGTCGAGCCAATGTTTCCAGGCCGTCGATTCCAGGCATCCAGATATCCAGCAGCAGGCAATCGACAGGTTGTTTACGAAAACGCGCCACCGCCTCTTCGCCGGAAGCAGCGCAATCAACGTGATAATCCTCATCTTCAAACAAACCCTGCAACGAATCGCGAATCGCTTCCTCATCGTCTACAATCATAATGCGATTACCCGTCATGCTTCCTCCTCAAAAGCCGACGCTGCAAACTTCGGCAGGGATAAACTGAAATGCGTCGGCTTTCCTGCTGAATAAAGGCTCAACTCGCCCCCATGCTCGTTGGCAATACGCCGGGCAATAGCCAGACCAAGCCCGGAACCGTTGGTCTTTGTCGAAAAATACGCGTCAAAGATATGTTCAACTGCCTCGTTACCGATTCCGTCACCGTCATCCTCAACGTGAAGTTCGATATATTCGCCTGAATCACTTGCGTATAATCTCACTTCGCCGCCTTCTTCTGTGGCCGCAAGTGCGTTGTCGAATAAATTAATCAACACCTGTCTGACCTGATCAATGTCGCACAAGCAGCGTATATCAGCAGACGGCAACGTAACCGATGCACGCGCATACGGGGCATACAAATCGCGCATCTCATCCATGAGTTGCAGCACAACCACCTCTGCAAGGCGCGGTTGCGGCAAACGCGCCAGTGTCGAAAAATCGGTAATCAAACGCTGTAAACGCTCAACCTGGGCAATAATGGTCATTGTGCATGAATCAAACACATCGCCATCGTCCACCTGTTTGGAAAAGCGCCGCTGCAAACGCTCCGCCGCAAGTTTAATAGGTGTTAAAGGGTTTTTGATTTCATGCGCCAGACGCCGTGCCACCTCGGCCCATGCCTTGCTTCGCTGCGCCTCGGCAAGACTGCTGATGTCGTCAATCACAATCAGATAACCCGACACCTTGTGCGTTCCGGCAGTGTACAAACGCGCTCCGCGCAGCAGCAAATGCAAATTGGATTTGCCAACAGACACATCCAGTTCCTGCTGCAACTGATCCTGCTGCTGATTGCACAAATCATCGAAACAAAGCCCGATGGAACGCAGACGACCGGCACACAATGAACCGACATTTTTACCCGATATCCAGCCGGAGGGAAGGTTCAACAATGATTTCAACGCCTCGTTGAGCAAACGAATTCGCCCGTCCGGCTCGACGAGCAACACCCCGGTCTGCAAACTGGACAGCAGCTTCTCCAAAATCAGCCGCCGCTGTCTGCTGTTATCCAAAGCTTCCGTGAGTTCCTGTTGGGTACGCTGCAGCATCGCCACATTCTGTCGCAAACGTTCGGCCATACGATTAAAAGACTGCGCCAGAGAACCAAGTTCATCACGCGATGTCTCCTCAACGGAAACATGCAAATCCCCCTCACCAATTCGATGCAGGGCCAGCGCCAACCGCCCGATAGGTGCGGTCAAATGACGGGCAAAAACAATCGCCATGCCACCGGCAACCAGAATCACCAGCAGCGTAACAATCAGCATCGTGTTGGTGAATAAACTACCGATAGCTTGGCGATTACGCTCCAATTCACGGTAAGTGCGGTAATCCTGCTCCACCGCTCTGGCGCTTTTCACCACACCCGAGGGTAAGGTAATCTCTGCACGCAGCACGCCGATTACATTCATCTGCTGGTTTTTTAACGGCGCGAAACCTGCCACCATTTCACTGCCCGGCCCGGTTTTCAGGTCGGTCATCACCCGACCAAGGGTGACGGCAAGTTTGGCATTCTCGCCGAAAGGTTCCGCTTCAAGCGCCTCAAGGCCGTTCTGCTGGACACCAGCCAACAAACGCTCACCGGGGTCAAAAAGCTGCAACTGATGCCAGCCTTCCGTAATCATAATCTCACCGAGACGCGCATTCAGCGCAGAATAATTGACCTCGCCATCAAGTGCTGCAAGCAGAGCCGGATCATCGACATAAAGCTGCATACCACGTTTGAGATCGGCCTCCACGCGCCCGTAAAATCCGCGCGCCAAATCCAAGGCGCGATCAAGTAATGTGTCAACGCGCACATCAAACCAGACGTTAAGGCCGCGCTCCATCATCTGGTTGGCGGTAATCTGCGTGGTCATCGAAGGAATCATCAACATGCCAACCAGCGCCATCACCAGTTTAGCACGCAAACGCGAACCCGGACGTGGCTCTTCCTTCTCGCGCAACAAGCGCAGCCCGTATTGCAAGGAAAGCGCCGCCAGCGTAATCATCAGAGAAATATTCAGCCAGGCGAGCAACGCACTACCACCGCTAACCGATGCTGCCGGCCAGATATAAACCACGCCTGCAAGTAATGCGCCGACCATGAGCAAAGGCAAGAAGCGAATCCAGCGCAAACTATTCACGGCAAAATAAAACCTTTTGTCACCGAGCTACTTTCCGAACCGAACCATGCCCGCCACCAGCTATCGTTCGCATCTCCCTCACGTTCACTGATGGCAACCTTCATGACATACGTCTGTCCATCCGTCAGCAGACTGCGGTCAACTACAGGAAAATGCTGTAACATAGTGAGGAAATCTATGGCATCTTCAAGACTGAATACGCGGCGCGTAATGCCGCTGGTCTGATCCACCAACTGCCAGCTCTGCGAAACCAGATCTGGAATCACCTGACGATTCACCTCAACACTGGCCACTGATTTGTTTAACCAGTATTTACGCTCGACATCGACACTTAAATGCCAGGTTACGCTAATTTCACTACCTTCACTCAATGCCCTTTTAAGGCTGCCCGGCGGCTCCTTAAACGAAGCACTGCAAGTCAGCACCTCCGCGCCGACCACCACCTGCAATTGCAGACTGGATTCGGCATACGCAGGCGTCATAGACTGTCCGAAAATCAATATCCACATGGCAAAAAACGGCAGTCCGCGAATAAATAAACGCATCATCGGCTGGAAGTGTAACATCAGCCGGGGCTATGCAGAAGAAATTAGACAATAAAGAGCCACTTGCAAAAGTCGTGGGCGGCGATTCCCGTCTCCACTTCGAGTGCAATTGCAACTCATCCACCCGGACTTTTGCAAGTGGCTCTAAAATCAAAACAAAGCAAATTGCTAGGGAGGTGCTGATTAATTCTGGGTAAAGCAGCTTGCATTAAGAATGTGCCAAATCAAGGCGCAATGTGCACGTAATAGCACGGCTAT
>QILF01000083.1 GCA_003233235.1 Zetaproteobacteria bacterium | reverse complement strand
CATGGAACCACCATGCCCCTCAATCCAGCCTGAAAATCCACTCAAAGTGGGATTGCATCTTATCCACCCAGACTTTTGCAAGTAGCTCTAAAGAAGAAAAAATGATAGGTTTTCGGCTGGTTGCTGAAAGTATTTACAGGAAATCGAGGCGTATAATGAAGAAAACAATGTTACTCGTAGCTATGCTCAGTCTTTCAGGCTGTGCGACACAAACGTACTACGTGAGCAGCAGCGGTCCGGTTTATGCGCCGACAACGGATATGCCGCAAAGTTTTCTTATTGGCGGTTTGGGGCAGGAGCAAGAGTTGGATGCCGGTGGTATTTGCGGCGGGCCGAACAAAGTGGCTAAGGTTCAATCCAAAGTTGAAGCTACGGATTGGTTCGTCAGTGTACTGACGGCTGGAATATATACGCCAAGGCATGCCAAGGTGTTTTGTATCCGTTAAATAGTGATGTTAACGGTTTTTTGTGAGCCTTTTGGCGGCTGTTCAGCTATGCAATTCAGGGGTTTATGAGCCACTTGCAAAAGTCGTGAGCGGCGGCTTTCATCCCCATTCCGGCGCGATTTCAAGTTGGAATTTCGGCAAATGGAATCACCATTCACCTCATTCCAACTCAGAATCGCACTCGAAGTGGGATTGCAACTCATCCACCCAGACTTTTGCAAGTGGCTCTTATAGCATTGCTTTATGGCGTGCAGGCGGATGCGTCGCTACACTGCCGACCGATGTCCAGACCAGATAAAAAACAACACATTCGCAACTTTTCCATTATTGCGCATATCGATCACGGTAAATCGACGCTGGCTGATCGCCTGATCGAGGAAACGGGGGCGCTCTCCGAGCGCGAAATGAGAACCCATCAGGTGCTTGATTCGATGGAGCTGGAGCAGGAACGTGGCATTACCATCAAGGCACAGACGGCGACCCTGAATTACACCGCCAACGATGGTGAAACCTACCAGTTGAACCTTATTGATACCCCCGGACATGTCGATTTTACCTATGAGGTTTCGCGTTCGTTGCAAGCCTGCGAAGGTGCACTGCTGATTGTTGATGCGGCGCAGGGCGTAGAGGCGCAGACGTTGGCCAATGTCTATCTGGCTATGGAAAATGACCTCGAAATTATTCCTATTATTAATAAAATCGACCTTCCCAATGCCGATATTGAAGAGGCTAAACGGCAAATTGAAGAGGTGATTGGTCTGGATGCGTCGAATGCGATTCCGGTTTCCGCGAAAACAGGCGAAGGCATTGATGCGGTGCTGGAAGCGATTGTTGCCGATGTTCCGCCACCTGAAAATAACGACGACAAACCGCTTAGAGCACTGGTCGTTGATTCGTGGTTCGATGCCTACGTTGGTGCGGTGGCGCTGGTGCGTGTTTTTGAAGGGGTGCTGAAAAAGGGTGATAAATTCCGCCTGATGTCGATGCCGACGGCGGCCAGTTATGAGGTGCAGGATGTCGGTTATTTTGTGCCGACACCGTTTTCAGTGAAAGCCCTGGCTTCCGGCACAGTGGGTTTTATCGTCGGTGGCATCAAAAGGCTGGCTGACTTGAAGGTTGGCGATACGGTAACCACGCTACGCGACCCGGCCAGTGAATCGTTGCCCGGTTATCGTGAACCGAAACCGATGGTTTTTGCCGGTATTTATCCGGTTGATTCCGGCGATTACCATGAACTGCGCGATTCGCTGGAAAAATTAAATATGAACGATCCGGCATTTACCTATGACCCGGAAAATTCATCGGCGTTGGGCTTGGGTTTCCGCTGCGGGTTCCTCGGCATGCTGCATATGGAGATTGTGCAGGAACGATTGGAGCGCGAATACGATCTTGATTTAATTACCACCGCGCCGAGTGTGATTTACCGGATTCACAAAACCGATGGCAGCTTGATTGAGACCTCCAACCCGAGTGAATTTCCTGATCCTCAGAGCATCGCACGCATTGAGGAGCCGACGGTGCTGGCCCATATTTTCATGCCGGAAGAATTTGTCGGTGCGATGATAAAGTTGTGTCAGGGGCGGCGCGGTGTACAGAAGGATATGAAATTTATCGGGCAGGGACGGGTGATGCTGTCGTATAGCCTGCCGCTGGCGGAGATGGTGATTGATTTTTACGACCGGTTGAAATCGGTGTCGCGCGGTTACGCGTCGATGGATTATGAGTTGTCCGGTTTTTCGGTGGGTGATGTGGTCAAATTGGATGTGCTGGTGCATGCCGAGCCGGTTGATGCGCTGTCGTTGATTGTACACCGCTCGATTGCCGAATCACGTGGCCGCGAACTGGTGAAGAAACTGCGCCAGTTGATTCCGCGCCAGCAGTTCGACGTACCCTTGCAGGCGGCGATTGGGGGTCGTATCTTGGCCCGTGAGACGATTAAAGCGGTGCGGAAGAATGTTACGGCCAAATGTTATGGCGGTGATATTACGCGCAAGCGCAAGTTGCTGGAGAAGCAAAAAGCGGGTAAAAAAAGGATGAAATCCATTGGCAGTGTCGAGGTGCCGCAAGAGGCGTTTCTGGCCGTGCTTAAGTTGGGTGAGGAGTGAACGATAGTGAATAAAAAGACAGCAAATAAAAAACCGGTATGGCGCGAATGGCTGGAGTCGCTGATTATGGTCGCGGCAATTGCTATTCTGGTGCGTTCTTTTGTAGTCGCACCGTTCAAAATTCCATCGTCAAGTATGGTCCCGACGCTGGAAGTGGGTGATTATATTTTTGTCTTACGCTATTCCTACGGCCTGCGCATTCCGTTTACCGATTTACAGTTTTTTGCACATCCGGCGAAGCGTGGTGACGTGGCTGTTTTCGATTATCCCGAAGATCGCAGCAAGGATTATATCAAACGCATCATCGGGGTTCCCGGCGACGTGATTCGCTACAAGGATAACAGCTTGTATATCAACGGCAAAAAGATGCCATTGCGCCAAATTGGCCGACGCAGCTATTTTCAGGCCGATGGCAGCGCCGATGTGTCCGGCTTGTTTGAAGAAGACTTGGGTGATGTGAAGCATGAGTTGCTGCGCAAAAAATTCTCCTTGCGCGACGGTGTCTGGAAGGTTCCGGCAGGCATGTTTTTTGTGCTGGGTGACAATCGCAATAATTCGCGTGATTCACGTTTCTGGGGTTTCGTTCCACAGAGTTATCTGGTCGGTCCGGCGGCGATTGTCTGGTGGTCGTGGGATCGTCATGCAGAAACGGTGCGTTGGAACAGACTTGGCCATTTGATTGAGTAAAACAGGCAATACGCAAGGCGCTGCTGTGCATGAACTGGAGGGGCGTATCGGGCATACATTTTCCAATGCGAATATATTGCAGCAGGCGTTAACGCATGCTTCCGCACACGTACCGCATATGGAGCGGCTGGAATTTCTTGGTGATGCGGTGCTTGGCGGGGTGATTGCGGAGGAATTGTACCGTCGTTTTCCCGAAGTTGAAGAAGGTGTACTGACGCGCATGCGTGCTGCGCTGGTATGCCGTGACGGGTTGCTAATTGTTGCCCGTAAATGGGCTGTCGATTCGCTACTCAGGGTTGGCCCCGGTGAACGTGATAGTCGCAACAGGGTTCGCGCCGCCTCAATCACGGCTAATGCTGTGGAAGCGGTCATCGGAGCGGTATTTCTTGATGCCGGATGGGTGACGGCCCGTGAAATTGTGCTGCGTGCATGGAAAAACTGTCTTGAGGCCGTGAATGATAATGACGGGCGCGATGCTAAAACCCGTTTGCAGGAATACACGCAGGCGCAAGGTTGGGGTTTACCCGAGTATATTGTGACCGATTATGGTGTGGAGCATAAGCCGCGTTTTGCAGCGCGTTGTCTGGTACGCGGTGAGCCGATGGGTGAAGGCAGAGGCGAGCGCAAGAAAGTTGCAGAATTGGAGGCGGCGCAGCAAGTATGTCAGACTCTGAATCCATGACTGGATCAAGCACTGAATCCACAACCGAACCGGCAGATTACCGTTGCGGTACGGTTGCCCTGCTGGGGCGACCCAATGTCGGAAAATCGACGCTGATGAACCGCATTGTTGGCGCGAAAGTAGCGATTGTAACACCCAAACCGCAGACCACACGCCACCGTATTCTCGGTATTCATACCGATGATGTCTGCCAGATTGCATTTGTTGATACACCGGGTATTCATCGCGGTGATAAGCAGTTGAATCATAATATGGTGCGTATTGCTTATGCGGCTGCCGAAGAAGCTGATGTTCTGGTTATTATGCAGGATGTGTCGCGCTCGCTGGATCGCCCGACACGGGCGCTGATTGAACGTTTTGCCGATGGCCGGTTGCAGCAGCCGCGCTTGCATGTGTTGAATAAAGTGGATGGCATCGCCAGAGCTTCGCTATTGCCGAGACTGGCGGAAACGCAACGTCTCGATCCGGATGCGGCAGCCTATATTCCCATATCTGCACGCAAAGGTGAGCAGGTGGATGCTTTTGTTCAGGCGGTTGCCCGGCAATTACCGCAAGGACCGGCGATTTACGATGCCGAGTGGTACACCGATCAGAGCCAGCGCCAACTGGCTGCCGAATATGTGCGTGAACAGGTGTTTCTTGCCATGCAGCAGGAAATTCCCTTTCAGACAGCGGTTGAAATTGAGGCCTTTGCCGAAGATGAGGCGGGTATTTCCATTGAGGCGATGATTCTGGTTGGCAGTGAACGTCACAAACCGATGCTTATCGGCAAGGGCGGCGAACGCATGAAAAAAATCGGTACGATGGCACGCAAGGGGTTGAAAGAGCTGTTCGGTTGCCCGGTTGATTTGCGTTTGTGGGTCAAGGTACAGCCGGACTGGTTTGATAATCCGGGACGTTTGCAGGATCTCGGTCTGGGCGCGTGATCTCGCCTCTGGCGCGGTTTTCTAACACGTTGCTGATAGCAAAAGTATTGGCAGTTTTCCCACGTGGCTGAACTCAAGGATACGGCTTTTCTGTTGCGCCGCGTGGCCTACGGCGACACATCCTACATTATTCATTTTCTGGGCAAGGTACAGGGGCGTTTTACGTTGATGGCGCGTGGTGCGCGGAGGCCGAAAAGTCCGTTCCGCCCCCGTTTGGAGCCATTGCATGAATTGCAGCTCACATGGCGCGCCGGGCGGACAGGCATGGGGACGTTGACCGATGTTGAACGCGGTTCGGAACGGGTGGATGCGTCACGCGGCTTGGAGGGTTTGCAGTTGTGCGCGATTGCCGCACAAGTTTTTCGCGATGGTGATCCACATGGTTTCGCCGAGTTGGCACGTGCTTTTTCGCTGCTTTCCGAGCGTCAGCCATATACCGGCATGTTGACCGGAATCTGGCAGTTATTGAGCGATAACGGACTGATAGGCTCGCTTGATCACTGTTGGCATTGCGCTTGTGCTGATGAGCATTTAAGTTGGCGGAATGCGGAAATGTGCTGTTCCGATTGCGGTGGCGGTGCGCCGGTAAGCGCCGGTTTGCGACGCGCTATCACGGCGATGATGAGCACAACGACGGTACGCATGTCAAAGCGTGATTTGACGATGTGGCAGGGGATGATACAGGATGTTTTACGGCAGCACGGACTGAAACCGGTTAATGTCTGCTGATTTTCAGGTTTCGTAAGCGTTTTTGCAGGAGGGAATGAACATGCATCTTGGCGTAAATATTGATCATATCGCGACCATCAGGCAGGCGCGTAAAACCAGCTATCCTGATCCGGTAGCGGCTGTTAGCCGGTGTCTGGCTGGCGGGGCGGATGGTATTACTGCGCACTTGCGTGAGGATCGCAGGCATATCTGCGATGACGATATGCGCAGGCTGGCGGTGATTTCCGGTTTGCATTTGAATATGGAAATGGCGGCAACCAATGAGATGGTTTCCATTTGCTGCGATTTGAAACCGGCGGCCTGTTGTTTGGTTCCCGAGAAACGTGAAGAGCTAACGACCGAGGGCGGCATAGATGTGGTCGGGCATCAATCGCGTCTGCACAGCGTGGTTGAGCGTCTCGCTGCTGCGGGCGTGCGTGTATCAATGTTTATTGATCCGGAACCGGCACAAATTGAAGCATCGCATGCTATCGGCGCACCGGTTGTAGAATTGCACACGGGTCATTATGCGAATCTGGATGGCGAGGAACGTTTGGAGGAATTGGCACGCATTGATGCGGCGGCACACCTTGCGGCTGATTTGGGCTTGATTGTGCATGCCGGTCACGGTCTGACACTCGAAAACACACCGCCAATTGCCAGTATTAGTGTGGTTGAAGGACTAAACATCGGTCATGCGATTGTCGCCGATGCGCTGTTTAAGGGGCTGGAATCTGCTGTGTACGATTTCAAGACGTTGATCCGGCGGTGATTGTCGGGATTGGTACGGATCGTCTGCTTATCGCACGCATTGAGCAGTCGCTGGCGCGATTTGGCAATCGTTTTATGCAGCGGATTTATACGGAAGCGGAGCTTTCTCAAGCGCAGGCACGCGGTAATCTGGCACGCCGTCTGGCGATGTTGTTTGCAGCCAAGGAGGCGGTATCCAAAGCCTTGGGGACCGGATTTCGTCAGGGTGTTGCGCCGCGCGATATTGAGACTATTCACCAGCCTTCGGGCAAACCGGAGGTGCGTTTGCATGCAGGCGCAAGCAGGGTTGCGGCACGTATCGGGGTGGATGTCGTGCACGTGTCGCTTACCGACGATGATGGTGTGGCGATGGCTTTTGCAGTGGCGGAGCATCGCCAATGACGATAGAAAAACAATGACGATAGACAAACAATGGAGATAGACAAAACATAAGGGGAGCGTGCGATGACATTGATATTAACTGCAGAACAGATGCGGCGCGCTGATGCGGCGACGATTGATGGCGGCGTATCGGCTTTTGAACTGATGCAACGTGCCGGGAATGCGGTGGCCGAATGTATGCGCAAGGTTGCACCGGATAGCGGACGCATGGTGATTGTTGTTGGTGGCGGGAATAACGGTGGTGACGGCTATGCGGCGGCGGTAAAACTTCGTGAACTCAATGTACGGGTAACGGTTGTTGCACTGGTTGATCCTGCATCGCTCAAAGGTGCGGCTGCCGAACACGCACAACTTGCCGGTGCAGCCGGTGCAAAAATTCGATTGGCGATAAGCCGTGAGGATCGGGGAGTGCTGTCCTGCTGGTTATCGCGTGCGGTGCTGGTGGTTGATGCGCTGTTCGGAACCGGGTTATCACGCCCGCTGGACAGTTGGATGCAGGAGGCGGTGCAGATGATTAACGCATCGGATCGCCCGGTGCTGTCGGTGGATATTGCCAGTGGCATTGATAGCGATAGCGGGCAGGTTATGGGTGCGGCCATTCACGCTGACTGGACGCTGCCTATCGCCGCCATGAAATGGGGAAACTGGCTGATGCAAGGTAGTTCGCATAGCGGTGCGGTGCTGGCGCATGTCGATATTGGTATTTCAGAAGATACATTGAATGCAACTTGGACGGATAATCTACTGCCTGCAACACGTGCATCGTTACTGGGTATCAACGCTTTGCAAGCGGCTTGTTACGGTGGTGCACACGATGCGCATAAGGGAAGTTTCGGCCACGTATGGATTTTCGGCGGTTCTGTCGGGTTTACCGGAGCGCCGCGATTGGCTTCGCTGGGTGCGCTGGCTGTGCATGCCGGATTGGTCAGTATTGTTTGTAGCGAAGAAATCTGGCCGGTGGTTGCTGCCGCCAGTCTGGAGACGATGGTGCACCGGCAGGAGGATTGTATTTCTGAACATGCGGCGTGGCATGCCGCTGATGTGCTGGTAGCCGGTCCCGGCTGGGGCGGAAATCAGCAACAGATGCTTGCCGAATTATTGGCAAGCAATAAACCGTTGCTGCTTGATGCCGATGCGCTGAATATGCTGGCGGGTGATGCGCTGTTGATGACAGCTGCCCGGAATCGCAAGGCGCTGACGGTATTTACCCCGCATGCCGGTGAGGCGGCGCGCTTGCTTGCTTGTGAAGCGGCGCAGGTGCAGCTCTCGCGGCCTGCGGCATTGCTTGAACTGGTTGAAAAACTTAACGGCTGGGTGGTTCTGAAAGGTGCGGGAACGCTGATTGCATCTCCGGATGGCAGAATTTCGCTTTGTCCGTTCGGTAGCAGCCGATTGGCGACGGCGGGTTCCGGCGATGTGCTTTCCGGTATGATTGCCGGTTTGCTGGCGCGTGGTTTGGCGTCAGGCGGCGCGGAGATGCAAACTTTTGATGTGGGTCAGGCGATTGCGGCTGCTGTTGTGTTGCATGCGAAAGCAGGAGAACGTGATGATTGGTATCGCGCCGGTCAGCTGGCTGATCGGGCTGCTGATTGTTTGGCTGTTTATGCTGAAAAACACGCTGCTGGAGGCTAAAAGGAAAACAACACGGTGGGTTTATCATGTTGTCCTGTAACCCAAGATCCGACATTGACATTGGATGCAGGGTGTAAGTATTTGCTTTGCATGGTGTTGCGGAAAAGCATGTATTCACCTTATTGGTGATGAGTGATTCTTCGGAATGCTAGGCGAATCAAAGGGTTGCGGCATGCGCCGCGTGTCAATATCGGATATTGGGTGTAATGTTGCCCTTAACTTCACGACTTTTGCATGCTATAACTAGGCCATGACTACGGAGGATAAGATGCAGGCGACCCCTCAAGTTGCTCAAAGCGCTAATCATCGCTCTCCGGTTCGTCCACTTTCACCACGTAGTTCAATTTACCGCTGGCGCGCACCGATGCTGGCCAGTTTTGCGCACCGGATTAGCGGCTTTGTGTTGCTTTTATTTATCCCCGTTTATCTTTATCTGCTGAGCGCTTTAACGGCTTCACCGGAAGATTTTTTGCGTGTGCTTGATGGGATGCATTCCACGGTTGGTCGTTTTATGTTGTGGCTTGTCGGCACGGCACTGATATACCATCTGGTCAACGGCATTCGTTTTCTTCTGCTTGATGCGGGTTTTTCAGAAACACGTGAAAAAATGCGCGGGAACGCACGCTTCAGTCTTGTTGCAGGTGTGATTGGTGCGCTGTTCTTGGCGGTCTATTTGTGGTGAAAAATGTGCGTTACGGAACCGCCCATAACGGTCTGAACGACTGGTTTTTTCAGCGTTTTAGTGCAGTGCTTATTGCTTTGTTGATGCCCGTGGCTTTTGCCTTGCTGTTTGCTGTTTTTGATGGTTCGCTGAATCAAATGCAGTTGCTCAACTTATTGGATAGTTATCCGGGCCGAATTTTACACGCGCTGTTTCTTTTCGCGCTGCTAACACACGCCTATCTCGGCATTAAAGTCATCGTTGAGGATTATGTTCATATCGTCGCACTGAGGATTGTGCTGATGGGCGTGTTGCTGGTTATTGCAGTGGTGCTTGGTCTATGGTGGTTTTCTATGATTTGGGCGTGGGGTAGCTGATGGCGTATTTATCAACGGATAAGGTCGAACATCATTTTCATGACGTGGTGATTATCGGCGCGGGCGGTGCGGGTATGCGTTGTGCACTGCAACTAGCCGATGCCCGTTATCGTGTGGCGGTGGTCAGCAAAGTACTGCCGACCCGTTCGCATACCGTGGCCGCGCAGGGTGGCATGAATGCGGCGCTGGGCAATGCCACCTCCGATCATTGGCACTGGCATATGTACGACACCATCAAAGGTTCCGATTATCTCGGTGATCAGGATGCGATTGAATATATGTGTCGGGCAGCGCCACAACTGGTGCGTGAGCTTGAGCATCAGGGTGTACCATTTTCACGTCAGGACGACGGCACGATCTATCAGCGGCCATTCGGCGGTCAGTCGCGCGAATTCGGTGAAGGCGGACAGGCTTCGCGCACTTGTGCTGCTGCTGATCGTACCGGGCATGCGATTTTGCATACCATGTATCAGCAGAATCTGCGTGCCGGGACGCACTTTTACGAAGAATTTTTCGCCCTTGATCTGATCACCGACGAAGGTGGTTGTCAGGGTGTGATGGCATGGGATATTGCCAACGGGAAATACCATCTTTTTCAAGCCAAGGCGGTGATTCTGGCCACGGGTGGGGCCGGGCGTATTTTTCAGACGACGACCAATGCGCATATTTGTACCGGCGATGGAGGAGCATTGTGTCTGGATGCGGGTTTGCCCGTCGAAGATATGGAATTTTTCCAGTTTCACCCGACAGGCATCGCCCATGTCGGCCCGCTAATTACCGAAGCGGTGCGTGGTGAGGGTGGTTATCTGCTGAATTCCGAAGGCGAGCGTTTTATGGAGCGTTATGCACCGACGGCCAAAGATTTGGCCAGCCGTGATGTGGTATCGCGGGCGATTGCCATTGAAATTCGCGAAGGACGTGGTTGCGGACCGAACAAGGATTATGCACTGCTCAAACTGGATCATCTCGGCGAAGATTTGATTCTGAAACGTTTGCCGAACATTCACGAACTGGCACTGCGTTTTTCCGGTGTGGATTGCACCAAAGAACCGATTCCGGTACAGCCAACCACGCATTACACGATGGGCGGCGTGCCGAGTAATCGTTTTGGCGAGGTGGTGTATACGCAGGCCAAGGGTCAAAAAACCGGCCAGAAAACTGACACTGAAACGGTGATGCCGGGTCTGTATGCGATTGGCGAGGCGGCATGCGTGTCGGTGCATGGCGCGAACCGCTTGGGTGGCAATTCGCTGCTGGAAATCATGGTTTTTGGCCGTGCTTGCGGCAATCAGGTGATGAAACGGCTGAAAGTGCATC
Organism: Zetaproteobacteria bacterium; assembly: GCA_003233235.1. Taxonomy (GTDB): domain Bacteria; phylum Pseudomonadota; class Zetaproteobacteria; order Mariprofundales; family Mariprofundaceae; genus UBA1543. The sequence continues at coordinate 2,040 of QILF01000083.1, read as the reverse complement.
GTTATCATCCCAAAATTAACCCCGATTGCTGGCAGCCGGGTGTTGAGCGGGTTGAGCGCTGGCTGTCCGGCAGCGGCGAAAATGGGCCGCGAATGAATGAAAAACGAATCGCCCGCATTCGTGCCGAGATGCAGTCGGTGATGCAGGCGAATTTCAGTGTTTACCGCACTGAAGATGTGATGAGCGAGGGTGTGCAGCACATTGAGGCGGTTGCCGCGCAGCTTCAACAAGCTGGCATCGAAGATACCAACCGCCTGTTCAATACCGAACTGATTGAAGCCCTGGAGCTTGAAAACCTGATGGTGTTGGCGCGGGTGGCGGCAGCGGGTGCGTTGGCACGCAAAGAATCGCGCGGCGCGCATGCCAGAGACGATTATCCCGAGCGCGACGACAAAGTATGGATGAAACACACGCTGGGCACGATTCGCGACGGTAAAGTTGAACTTGATTACAAACCGGTGCGCACCCAGCCGATGACGGTGGAGTCGTTTCCGCCGAAGAAAAGGGTGTATTGATGGATGCCGTGATTCAACTGGAAGTGTACCGTTTTGATCCTGAAAAAGGCGGCGAACCGAGTATGCAGCCGTTTGAAGTGCCGGTGAATAAACCCGGCATGAAGCTGCTTGATGCATTGAATTATATTAAATGGGAACTGGACGGTACGCTCACCTATCGCCGCTCTTGCGGCGAGGGTGTGTGCGGTTCCGACGGCATGAATATCAACGGTGTGAACGGATTGGCCTGCATCACGCCGGTCGCCGGTCTCAAGCAGCCGATTAAGGTGCGACCGCTGCCGAGCATGCAGGTGATTCGTGATCTGGTTGTCGATACCACGCATTTTTTCGATCAATACCGCTCGGTGAAACCGTGGTTGCAGGCCGAATCACCGGTTCCGGAGCACGAACGCCTGCAAACCCCCGAACAGCGCGCCGAACTTGATGGCTCCTACGAATGCATTTTGTGCGGTTGCTGCACCACCGCCTGCCCGTCATGGTGGTGGAATGGTGATCGTTTCCTCGGTCCGGCAGCACTGTTGCAGGCCGATCGCTGGATCAAGGATTCGCGCGACGAAGCCACCGGCGAACGGCTGGATGATCTGGAGGATGCGTTCAAATTGTACCGCTGCCATCAGATTATGAATTGTATGGAGGCTTGCCCGAAAGGTTTGAATCCGACGGCAGCCATCAATCATCTCAAACGGACGCTGCTGGCACGTAAGTCGTGATGATTGTGCCGGTCCGGGAAATAGGAATACTGTTCCTATATTTCGGAATGCCGCTTGTAGCGCAAAGTAAAGAACTGGCCCCCTTATGCGTGATCTTGACTTGCAATTACAAGCCTCGATAGCATAGGATAATTATGAATTGGGGATTGCTTAGAACTATCATTATTTTGCCTGGCTCGGCTCTGGCCTTCATTCCTGCGGCAATTCTTTGGGTGACCAGTAACACCGCCTATGCTGCTTCGATGCCGGATGCTGCTCTGATTTCTTTTTGGTTTAGTCTAATGCTCATTTGCATCGGCCTTGTATTAGCTTTTTGGACTGTGCACCTGCTTTTGACGTATGGTGAAGGTACGCCAGCACCTTGGGAGCCACCAAAGAAATTAGTTGTGAATGGCCCTTACCGTTACGTACGCAACCCGATGATTGCGAGCGTTATATTCATGCTGTTAGCCGAAAGCCTGCTGTTTCGTTCTTGGCCTTTGGCTGGGTGGCTGGTCATTTTCTTTTTGGCCAATTCTATTTATTTCCCTCTGGTGGAGGAAAAGGGGTTGAAAAAGCGTTTTGGAAAAGATTATTTGCAATACCAAGCCAATGTTCCACGCTGGTTGCCGAGGATGACACCGTGGGTCCCTATCTCTGATAACCATGAATAATATGAGCAAGTTTTTCAAAGGCGTGGCTTAGAGTCCTTTAGCAAGTGGCTAGTGTCCTATCCCGTAGAAGTGCGCACTATCAGCGAGTACTGGCGGGATGTGCGGCAAGGCGCGCGAGTGCAGGACTGGCAGTGGCCAATCCAAACGAACGCAACGCAGCCG
>QILF01000155.1 GCA_003233235.1 Zetaproteobacteria bacterium | reverse complement strand
GGGCATGGTGGTTCCATGCCTCGAAGATTCAGCCTGGAAATACGCCGAAGTGGGGAAGCAGATTGCCGCTCACGACTTTTGCAAGTGGCTCAGGTATTAATCACTTTTGTTAACGTGCAAATCCATCTGCGGATAGGGGATGGAGATACCGGCATCGTCGAAAGCCAGTTTGATTTTTTCATTCATGTCAAAACGCACCTTCCAGTAATCGCTGCTGGCCACCCACGGACGAACATTGAAATTAACACTCGAATCAGCCAACTCGCCGACGGCCACAAGTGCTGTCGGCACTTTGAGAATACGCACATCAGCATGGATAATGTCGAGGATGATTTGCTTGGCTTCACGAATATCATCGTCGTAGCCGATACCGAAAACCATGTCGATGCGGCGGGTATCACGTGCCGAATTGTTGACAATATTACCGCTGTAAATTGCCCCGTTGGGAATGATGATTTCCCGGTTGTCGCCGGTTTTCAGGGTGGTCGCAAAAATACCGATTTCCTCCACCGTGCCGGAAGCACCGCCTGCTTCAATAAAATCACCGACTCTGAATGGCCGGAAAACAATGAGCAGCACACCGGAAGCAAAATTCTGCATCGAATCTTGCAATGCCAAACCAACAGCCAGTCCGGCAGCGCCAATCAGGGCAATGAACGAGGTGGTGTCTACACCCAGTTGATCAAGGGCGGCGATAATCACGAAAAGCAGAAGAACAGCGCGAAGAATGGAGCTGACAAAACCGATAAGCATGGAATCGGTTTTACTCTTGGTTAGCAGTCGTTGCACCAGATTCACAATGCCACTGATGATCCAGCGGCCAACAATAAAAATAGCCAGCGCCATAAATATATTGATGCCCCATGGCATCACGTAATCGTTGAATACGCTTTGAAGATCAAAATTCTCAAACATGTGTTTCTCCTTTTTCCGGGTTCGGGTCCAATGAATTTGAGTCCAATGGGGCTAAGTCCAACGGACCTGAATCCAAACGAACCGGAACCAGTAATTTGTTTTCAATCTCGCGCAACGGCAATTGTGTCAAGCCTGTCGGGCACGGACCATGCAAACAAGCACCGCCAAGCGGTGCAAACAGCGCCCCGTGCGTTTGACAGACTAGCATTTTCCCGTCTGCCGAGAAAAAACGCCCGGGGACCCAGTCCAGCGTCGTACCTGTATGCGGACAGCGGTTGAGATAGGCGTGCAATTGCCCGGTGGCACGGACAACGAAACCCTCCTCTTTCCGGCCCGCAATATACAAGGGAAAAGTCGTAGCTTCGCCTTCAATCGGGACATCAACCGCCTGCCAGTCATCCTATATTGGAGCAGGCTTGGGACACATCCCCGGCATACAAAAAAAAGACGGCCACCCGTCGGCGACCGTCAGCAGCCCAAGAGAGCTGCTTCCCAATATTAATAGTTGATTGGCTTCATTTTGTCAACCAACAGCCATGTAAAACGAAAGTGCCGATGAATCCTCAGAACCATTATAAACTGTCCGCATTTGTAGCAGATGCGTTGTCCGCTCTGAAAATCAGAACGTGTAAGCAGCTCCGAGCGAAAGAAAACCAAAAGGCAACCTGAATTTATGGTTGGTGCGCCGGTTATACGCCAGCGGCAAATCACCCAGTATAAACCTTCTTGATACCCGCCCATGACCATAAAGCGTCATATGTTTATTGAGATGCACGAATAGATAACCGTCGAACTGGTGGTTACTGTTGTATTCAATATCACCCGGACCTGTAGGCCCGGCAATATAGCCGCTTCTTTTAATTTTATAATAGGTGTAATGCGCCGCCATGGTGACGATTTTCGATGGCAGCCAGTCCAGACCCATATCAAACAGAATATGGGTTTCCCGCCACGGGGTGAGCTGCGGCCCTTCAAGACGCAGACGGGGTTCGATGAGCGGGTGCTGCGAGGTAGTGCGCGCCTTGACGATGACGCTTCGCGCTTCCAGACCTATATTAAAAATCCATGCGCGGCTTAAATATGCCGAACCGCGCAATGCACCAAGCCAGGCCAGATCCGAGGCTTCCGCGCTAACCAGAGCATGGCCGGGCCAGGTGACTGTGACAGATGCACTTGGGAACAGAAGATCAAACTGATAAAAATCCTGCCGCTTCATCTTGTGAGCACGAAAACCTGCCTCGGCAGCAAAAAGATAATTGTCGCTTTTATAAAAAATATACTGCAAACGGGCGTGATAACCATTGTATTGCGTCTGGATATGCTTGGGTTCGCTTGCCCGTGTTGCATTCTGGCGGGACTGCGATATATCAAAACGAAGATTCAGGCGGTCGGTAAAAGCATATTTTCCGCCCAACCAATAGGTGCTATATTTATCAAGACTTGTACTTGATGACGTTCTTTTGCTGTAGTTAAAGAAATCGAACGACGGGTTGAATTCGTCGTATTGAACCCAAAGTTCAAAGCCGTTGGCTGGCAGCAACGATATAACAGGCCTGTCCAGTTCAGGCGTTCGCTGCGGTTCCGCTCCGCTGCGGCCCGGCAGCAGAAAAACCAGAATAGCAAACAGAAAAAGTGCCGTTTGCATGACCGGCCACTTTTTTTCATGCATCGAACAAGCCGTAAGGCATCATCATCCGCCTCTCATATTTAGAAGATTCTATGCTGCGCCCCTATAAAAAATCGGAGGCCACATCCGTGGCCCCCGATTCATAAACGTTGATATATAGAAAGAACTATATTGTCGTAATGACACCATGAATCCTGCGCCCGGAAACCTTGGCACCGGCAGTACCCGTTTTATACAATCCGCTCATAGCGCTACCAGTATCAAAACCAATATTCAGCCCCAAGCCAAATTCAAAATCGAACGTGCCGTTCGTGGTGAGCACATTCAATGAAGTGTTGCCAACCTTATTTTGGATGCTCGTGAGCAACGCATTGGCATCAATGGACAATGCCGAGGCACTAGCCTGAATGAGATTTGAACCCACATTGGTTGCCGTACCGGTGATGACTGCACCTTGGCTATCCGTACCGGAAAAGGTAAGCACGGCGCTGGCCGGTACGGTGATGGAAACATTGCCGGCACCATCGGTGGTGACCTTCACCGGCGACAGGGAACCCTCTATCTTCCGGCTGCCAACCTGCGCCTTGATATAATAAGAAAACGTGGTGTTGTAGGTTGTTGCAGTACCATTGCCTGTTCCTGTTACATTGGAGTAATCCTTGAATTTTGCTTTAAGCACCACATCTGTTTTCGCGATGAGGGATGTTGCCGTCGTTGCCGCAAGACCTCCGTTATCAGCGATGGTGTAAACTTTCTTGGTATTCGCTCCTGTCGTACCCGTTCCGATGCTGAATTGGTTTTTGAGTAAGGCAACTCCACCTACAGTACCAGCGCCAAGCGCAAAGCCTTTCACTGCCGTGGTAACATTGGTCGTTACCGCTGCCGCAGCGTTTGTAATCTGTACGGTGGTTAAAGCAGCCCTAGTTGAATCCACGAGCTGAATAGCCGTGGTAAGGTTGTTGGCGAGGGTGGCAGCATTGGTATTGGCTGTGATAATCGCAGTATTGATCGCCGCAGTTTTGCCGCCCGTGGTCCCCAATGCGCTACCGTTTTTTATATCTGCTACGAGGTTGGCAATCAAGTTCTTAACCACGTCCACTGAACCTGTACCTGCCGTGCTTTTCAGCGCCGCAGACATCACCAGCAACTGGGCATTGGCAGCACCGAGCGCCGCATCGCCGGTCTTCGTTAAATCCAGTTTATTCGGGTCAATCGCATTTCCGGACGCATCCGTTGTTTTAATACCAAATGCCTGTAGTACCGTATCACTGGCAGAACTGATTGCCGCTGCAGCATCCAGCGTGCCACCGGAGGCAGACATATTATCCTTGGCCAGCTTGGCCGAAGCATCGCTGGCAATATTGGGATTAACCGTTTCGCTACTGACTACAGTACCAATCGCAGGAAGCACAACGAACGCACTCAGCGTATCGTCATTGGTAGTAACAGTGCCCGTAGACTCATTCAAATATTTACCGGTAATCACTATTTCAGTCGCGCCGCTCCAGGAAATGCCGCTTAATGAATACGTACCGAGATTATCACTTACAGTGGTTGTTGCTGTTGTTGTTGTGCGAGCACCATTTGCATCCAATTTATACGCAGTTACCGTAGAACCCGTCTGAAACGGCCCTTTACTACCCGATCCGCTCACGCCATTTGATCCGGTAGTGCTACCGCTACCGCCACCACCGCATCCGGCTACGCTGAGAGCAAGCAGACATACAACAAATATCGAAACATATTTCATAATTAATTCCCCACCACCAGTTTAAGGTGCTCAACATTAGTTTAATAAGAAGATGCCATAATATGTAAGAATATATGCAGACACAAGAGCCAATTAAAAACAATTAAGAATATAGGTCAGAACATGCCGATATGTCGGGCCACATTAAACACACATGATGAATGTTCATGTTGTACATGCCGCAGGCAAATTTATTCGCAGAATCCTAAAAATATGCGTGGCGGCGTCTGCCCACTACCGTCGCAAACCGCTTTGCACATCCCAACTTTACACACCCTAACTTGCACAGCCCTGCATCTGACCGTACTATCCGCCGCCGCCGCAAACCGGGTGCAAAAACCGGTACGGATGGAAACGGAGAGATGTCTGAGTGGTTGAAGGAGCACGCCTGGAAAGCGTGTGTACGTGAAAGCGTACCGAGGGTTCGAATCCCTCTCTCTCCGCCAGTTGATGAATTGCAGACTTGTGTGATTGGCACGACCTGCAATTGAGTATGAGAAGAGAGAGGGTATGAGAAGCCTCGTCGGGTTCGACAAATCGGCGCAGCCGGTTTGAACGCCGGAGCGAAGCGAGGACGGCCCCGCAGGGGTGAGGGCTGAAAGCCCGAATAATCCCTCTCTCTCCGCCAGTTGATGAATTGCAGACTTGTGTGATTGGCGCGACCTGCAATTGAGTATGAGAAGAGAGAGGGTATGAGATCCCTCGTCGGGTTCGACAATTCGGCGTAGCCGGATTGAACGCACGAGCATAGCAAGGGCGGTACAAACCCGTTTAGGGATTGAACGCCGGAGCGAAGCGAGGACGGCCCCGCAGGGGTGAGGGCTGAAAACCCGAATAATCCCTCTCTCTCCGCCAGTTTTCCGCACGTTGAAATAAGCTGCGGAACCATGTGTCACCCGGGTCGGGCCCCGCACGGTGGAGCCCCGTGAACCCCGTCAGGTCCGGAAGGAAGCAGCGGCAGCGGATGCACCGCGCGTTGCGGATCAGTCCGGTCCGGGTGGCGCTTTTTTAATTTCAGAACACCAGAGCAAACACCACATCCCCGCATTGTTCATTTCCCTGTTCCCCCGTAAGCTTCCGCCTATGAGTTATCTGGTGCTTGCCCGCCGCTGGCGTCCGCAACGGTTTTCCGATCTTGTTGGACAGGATGTTGTGGTGCGCACGTTGCAAAATTCCTTGAAAAACAATCAGATGGCGCACGCCTACCTGCTTGCAGGCATTCGCGGAACCGGTAAAACAACGATTGCCCGGTTGCTGGCGATGGTTGTTAACTGCGCCGATGCGCAAAGCGGCGAGCCCTGCGGGGCGTGTACAGCTTGCACATCCATCAGCAACGGCAGCAATCTCGACGTGCAGGAAATTGATGCCGCCAGCCATACCAAAGTCGAGGAAATGCGTGAAATCCTTGATGGTGTGCGCTACCCGCCGACCAGCCTGCCGTTTAAGGTGTATATCATTGATGAAGCGCACATGCTGTCCAAAAGCGCCTTTAACGCACTGCTGAAAACGCTCGAAGAACCGCCGGAACGTGTGCTTTTTCTGCTGGCGACCACCGAACCGGAGAAACTGCCGGTGACTGTTCGTTCGCGTTGCCAGCGTTTCGATCTGCGCCGTCTGGGCAGCGACGAAATCAGCCGCTATCTGGCGCACGTATTGAGTGAGGAAAAGGTCGCTTACGAATCTGAATCATTGCATGCCATTGCCCGTGCGGCAGACGGCAGTGTGCGCGATGCGCTGAGTTTAACCGAACGTGTGATGGCCTACGGCGGCGATACACTGAGCAGTGAACATGTTCGTCACGCTCTCGGCCTAGTCGGGCCGGAAATCATGCATCGCTTGTCTGATGCGGTGTTTTGCGGCGACAGCAAAACCGCCATCGAATCCCTGCGTGCAGCCAGCGGGGCCGGACATGCGCCACGCAACACGCTGCTCAATATGAGCGAACTGTGGCACGATCTGGCCTGCCTGATGGTCGATGAATCGCTACTCGAACACGAACATAGCGAAACCAGCCGCCAGTGGCTTGCTTCACGCGTCGATTGCTGGAATGCGCAGGGATTAGATTTGCGTTATCAGGTGCTGATTCAGGGCTTGCGTGATTTATCGCTGGTCGATGAGCGGCGCGGTGCGGACATGCTTTTGATTCGCCTGTGTGCACTTAACGCCATCAATCCGCCGCAACAGATGCCCGCAACGGAAACACCGGCTTCCGAGCCTTCTGAAAACAAGAAAACGGAATCGAAAACAACGCCTGCGGCTACAAAAACAAAAACTAAAACAGAAACTAAAACAACCACCGCCCCTGCTAAAAAGGCTGATGCATCCGCACCGTGGCTGGATCAACACAATACCGGAACCGCGCCTACCCATGCAGAGCCGGAAGCAGATATGCCTGTGTCCGGAGATGTCGAACATGCCAACGCACCGGTAAACGCAGCGGCCAACAGCGAGCCTGCGCTGGAGCCGCTTGAAAACCCCGCCGCCAAAGCCGCGTGCAGCAGTTGGGAGGAAGCAGTCGAAGCCTACGGTCAGGTGCGAACCGGTGTTGCGGCCATGCTTGAGCATGTGTTGTGTCTGGATTTCGGCGAAAAAGTGCGCTTGGCGCTGGATGCGCATCAGCAGCGGGCGATTGTTGCTGCTGAGCGGCTGGCATTTGCCGAATGGCTGAGCCGCGAAGTGCATTGGGAACCGAAAGACGAACAGCCGGGTGAATCGCTATCGCAAAGCCGTGCCCGTGAAGCGGCTGCACAACAGAAAAAACTGGAACAATCCGCGCGCGACGACCCGCATGTGCAAGGCCTGATGCAGGCTTTTGGCGCAAATATTGAGACTGTACGCGCACCCGGAGTCGCCGAAAATGGCAACACATCGTTGGAGGAAACAGGATGAATATCGGAAAAATCATGCAGCAGGCACGCAAGATGCAGGAAAACATGCAAAAAATGCAGGAAGAACTTGCTGCAAAGGAAATTGTCGGCGAGTCCGGTGGCGGCATGGTTCGTGTCACCATGGGCGGTGATCGCAGCGTGCGTCGGGTAGAAATCGACCCGTCCCTGTGGCAGGAAAACGACAAAGATTTAATTGAGGATTTGATGGCTGCGGCCACCAATGCCGCGCTGCAACAGATTGAAACGATGAGCAAAGATAAACAGAAAGACATGATGGGCGGCCTGCCGTTACCTCCCGGTTTTTCGCTGTGATATCCTTTCCCGGCATGCCTGCACCGCTGGCGCGCGCCGTCGAAACGCTTGCTTCACTGCCCGGAATCGGCCCGAAAACCGCGCTGCGTTTGAGTTTAAGTTTGCTGCATAAACCTGCAAGTGAAGTGCGCGATATGGCGGCGGCGATTAACGGCCTGCATCAGGGTGTTTCTTTTTGCAAGCGTTGCGGCTGTTTTGCCGAGCATGGTCATTGCAGTATTTGCGATAATGCACGCCGTAATGCGGCAACGATTTGTGTTGTCGAGCAACCGGTGGATGTGTTGATGCTGGAACGCAGCGGGCATTTCACCGGCCACTACCACGTTTTGCACGGGCGGCTCAGTCCGGTAGACGGCATCGGCCCCGAACAACTGCGTCTTAAAACACTCGATCAGCGCCTGTCGGATAGCGTGAAAGAGATAATTCTGGCCACCAGTGCTACCGTGGATGGTGAAGCCACGGCACATTTTATCGCCCGTCGTTATCAGGCGGAAGATCTTCGCATTTCGCGAATTGCGCGCGGCGTTCCGGAAGGCGGGGAGCTGGAATATCTCGACGAATTCACCCTTTCAAGAGCACTCGATCAGCGGGTTGTCTGGGAGCAAAGCGTCTGAACCATCTCGAAAACACAGCACAAGGACATCACTGATGGCACATCTGGTTCTTATCGACGGCCCCAATTATGTATTCCGCGCTTTTCATGCCGTGCGCCACAACCTGACCAATTCAAAGGGCGAACCGACCAATGCCGTGTTCGGTTATGTGCAAATGTTGAAGAGCGTGCTTAAGGATTTGAGCCCGACGCATGTGGCCGTCGCCTTCGATCCGAAAGGCGGCACGTTTCGCAATGAAATGTATGCCGATTATAAAGCGCATCGCCCGCCGATGCCGGAAGATCTGGCGGCGCAGTGGCCGTGGGTGTTCGAGATAACCGATGCTTTCAAACTTAATCGCATCTGCGTGGAAAATTATGAAGCCGACGATGTGATTGCAACGCTGGCAAAACAGGCGGATGCCAAAGGTTGGGATGTGACGATTGTATCCACCGATAAAGATTTGATGCAACTGGTGAATGCGCGGGTGTGGATGCGCGATACGATGAAACACATTGATTACGGTATCGAAGAAGTGAAAGCACGCTGGGGTGTCGGCCCGGAGCGTATTCATGATTTACTGGCACTGGCCGGTGATTCGTCCGATAACATTCCCGGTGTGCCGGGTATCGGGCCGAAAACTGCAGTGCAATTGCTCGAAGCTTATGGCGATTTGGAAGGCGTGCTGGCGCATGCATCTGAAATCAAACAGAACAAGCGACGCGAGAATCTGATTGAATTTGCTGATGATGCGCGGCTTTCCTACCGGCTGGTAGCACTGGATGAACAAACGCCGCTGCCGCTGAATGTGGATGATTTAGGCGTGCGCGAAGCAGATAAAGAACAACTTAAAACTCTATTCACCCGCCTTGAGTTCCGGCGTTTTTTGAGTGCCTTGGACGGTGGCAGCACGGCTGCACCGCCAGCGAATGTTGAAGACAGGGCTGGTGCAGACATTGAAACCGTACCCGCTGACTTTCTTTCTCCCAGCCCCGAAATTCCACGCAGCGACATTCTGGTGGACGACGAAGCTGGATTGGCGCGTTTGTTGAAAGTCTTGAACAGCGCCGATTTAATCGCATTGGATACGGAAACGACCTCCCTGAATACCCACGATGCCGAACTGGTCGGCTTGTCCTTTTCCGTTAAAGCAGGCGAAGGCTGGTATGTGCCGGTTGGCCATCGTGCTTGTGATCTTCTCGCCGGTACGCCGAAGCAGTTGCCGCGCGAAGACGTTTTGAACACACTTAAACCGATTCTGGAAAATGCAAACAAGGCCAAATGCGGCCACAACCTCAAATACGATGCACAGGTATTGCGACGTGCCGACCTTGAACTGGCGGGCATTCGCGCCGATTCGATGCTGCTCGCCTATGTTGATTCGCCGGGCCAGTCGGCAAAAATGGATAATGTTTCCGAGAAATATCTCGGTCATACCTGCATCCCATTCACCGACGTTGCCGGAAAAGGCGTGAAACAAATCACCTTTGATCTTGTACCCATCGAAATAGCGCTGCCTTACGCTGCCGAAGATGCCGAAATCACACTTCGACTGACCGAATACCTGCAATCAAAGCTCGGTGAACGGCTCAAACGGCACGATGAGATTGAATTACCGCTGGCCGCCGTGCTGGCCGATATGGAATGGCAGGGTGCGCACCTTGATTGCCAGCAATTGGCTGTACTTTCCAGTGATTTCGGTCGTCGAATCGAGGTGCTGGAGAAAAATATCCATATCGCCGCAGGTGAAACATTCAACATCCAGTCACCCAAGCAACTCGGTGAACTGCTTTTTGAGCGACTGGGTATTTCCGGCGGCAAGAAAACCAAATCCGGCCAGTGGGCTACGGGTCAGGCGGTGCTGGAGAAGCTGGCCGGAGAACATGACGTGCCGCGTCTTATTCTTGAGGTGCGCCAGCTTGCCAAGCTGAAATCGACCTATACCGATGCGCTGCAAAAGCTGGTTCATCCGCAAACCGGACGTGTGCACACCTCCTACAATCAGGCGGTAACCACCACCGGGCGTTTATCCTCCTCCGATCCTAATTTGCAAAATATTCCGATTCGTTCATCCGAGGGTCGTGAAATTCGTAAAGCATTTACCGCCGAAGCAGGCAATATCCTGATTGCCGCCGATTATTCGCAGATTGAGCTGCGCCTGATGGCGCATTTTTCCGGCGATGCGGTGCTCAAAGCCGCCTTCGATGCAGGCGAGGATATTCATGCCGCCACCGCCGCTGCCGTGAATCAGGTGGATATTGCAACGGTAACCGGCGAGATGCGGCGAAGCGCCAAGATTATCAACTTCGGCATTCTTTACGGCATGAGCGCCTTCGGTCTGGCCAAACAACTGGGCGTGGAACGCGGCGAAGCGCAGGAATTCATCAATGCCTACTTCGCAGGCTACCCGAAGGTACGTAGTTTCATGGATGCAACGCTTGAAAAAGCGCGTGCAGACGGCTTTATCGAAACCCTGCTCGGACATCGGGTGATGCTGCCAGAAATCAACGATAGCAACGGCATGCGCCGTGCCTACGCCGAACGCACCGCCATCAACGCACCGCTACAAGGCTCGGCGGCGGATATTATTAAAATCGCCATGATTCGCCTGCATGCACGATTAAATAAAGAATTACCGTCAGCGAAGATGATTTTACAGGTACACGATGAATTGGTCGTCGAATGTCCGAAAGAACAACTGGAAGTGACAACATCAATCATCCGTGAAGAAATGGAATCGGCAGTCAAATTAAGCGTGCCGCTGATTGTAGACATCGGCAGCGGCCAAAGCTGGTTCGAGGCACATCGCCTCTAAGGAGGTGCTGATTAATTCTGGGTAAAGCAGCTTGCATTAAGAATGTGCCAAATCAAGGCGCAAATAGCACGGCTATTGCGAAACATTGCAACGCCGAGTTGGTGCATTATAAATGTAAAATGCAAATCCATGAATTGATCAGCACCTCCCTAAACACCGTTAGTTGCCTATTCTCCCAGAGTATCATGAACCTTCTGCTTGACTCCATTGCCCTCACCAATTATTGTAACACAAAGTGTTATATGGAGACATACATGGCTCAGACATGCACCACTAGCATTCGGCTTGATGAAAGCCTCGCCCACAAGCTGGACGATGCAGCGATTAAATTACATCGCCGCAAAAACGGCATTATCGTGCACGCCATTGAAGAATATCTGGAAAGACATGCAGCTGAATTGCTGTGCGAGGATGCGCAACGTCAGTCATTGCTGGCTACACGCCTTGATACGGGCAACGATGAGGCGGCACAGTGGGAATCCGCGCATGATGAAAGCGGCTGGCAACAGTGAAACGGGGTGACATCGTCGTTTGCGCGCTGACTGGCGACTACGGCAAGCCCCGTCCGGCAATTATCGTGCAATCCGATTTATTTAACCCGACCCACGCCAGCTTGGTCGTCTGTCCGGTTACCTCTCACTGCATCGACACCCCGCTGTTCCGCCTGCCGCTTGCCGCGAATAGCAAAACAGGTCTCGACAAAGATTCTCAGATCATGGTGGACAAGCTCACCGCTATTAAATCCGACCGCATAAAGAATCGCATCGGCGAATTAACCCCGAAACAGCGCGCGCAACTGGATAAGGCCCTCAAGCTCTGGTTGGGACTGTGAATATTCACCCTCGCCAAGTGTGAAATCCGATAGTGACACATTCGCTCATCACCAGAGGCAGTCTATTTGACATATGGCGGTTTCAGTTGCACGTTTTGTCCTCATTGAGGCACAGGGGGAATACGCATGCAAATGGATTTGCATCGAAATACACACAACCGAATATCGGACCTGAGCGACATGTATATGGCTACATATCAGAGTAAATCCCCTAATCCGTCCGCATCATACAAAAAATACGTATACATATCAATGAGTTATGCGTTGGGCCGTATAATACTAATGATGAGCCACTTGCAAAAGTCGTGAGCGGCGATTTTCGTCCCCACTCCGGCGCGATTTCAGTTGGAATTCAAGTTGGAATTTCGGCAAATGGAACCACCATGCCCCTCAATCCAGCCTGAAAATCCACTCAAAGTGGGATTGCATCTTATCCACCCAGACTTTTGCAAGTAGCTCAAGTTACAATAACAGCCTTTGTTATTTCAGAAACATGGTACCATATTGACATAGCGATGCCGCTTATATCAATTTGAAGGACTCGCTACGGCAGGAGGAATGTGCACAAGCCTCTGATAGCAATTACTAAAGTGCTGTTTTAGAAAGGCCTGACCACGACGAGAACAACCACGACCATGAGTGCGAGAACCGGGACTTCGTTAAACCAGCGGTAGAACACATGGCTGCGTGTATTGCCTCCGCTGGCGAATTTTCGCACCAGACAACCGCAATAAAAATGATAGATAATTAAAAAAGCGACGATTGCCATTTTCAGATAAAACCACAGCTCATCACCGACCATATCCCATTCCAGCCAGACCAATGACGTTCCGGAAAGCAATGCCAGCCACATGATGGGGGTTACAAAGCGGTACAATTTCCGTTCCATCAGGCTCAGTCGCTCATGCACCGGCCCTTCCGGAAATTCGGCGTGATTCACGAACAACCGGGGCAGATAAAATAGCCCGGCAAACCACGAAACCACCATAATAATATGCAACGCTTTAATCCACAGCATGTGCCGTAGCATAAAGCGGCGGCAGCTTGATGACCACTACTCTACGGTATTCGTACCCCGCCAAGCGACAAAATGATCGCTAGGTATTACCCTTCTGCCATGCGTCGTATTGATTTGATCGAACCGTTCCGCGTTATGCAATTACTTGAGCGCGCCAAGGAACTGGAAGCTGAAGGCAAACGTATTATTCACATGGAAATCGGTGAGCCGGATTTTCCGACCCCTGCACCGGTCATTAAGGCCGCCAAAAAACGACTGGATTCCGGCGAAAATTTCTACACACCTTCGACGGGTGCACCTGAATTGCAGCAGGCGCTTGCCGATTGGTATTTGCATGAATACGACCTGCAAATCGCCCCCGAACGTATACTGATTACGCCCGGCACTTCCGGTGCTTTTAATCTGATCTATGCCGTGCTTCTGGATGCCGGTGAATCGGTATTGCTGCCCGATCCGGGTTATCCCTGTCAGCGCAATTTTATCCGTTTAGCCGGTGGTGAACCGCTGAATATCCCGGTTGGTCCAGAAACACGTTACCATCTCTCCAGCCAGCAGGTTGCCGCCAACTGGCAAGCCAAAACACGTGCCGCCGTGGTGATTAATCCCGGCAACCCGACCGGCACGTTGATTGAAGATGCAGAACTTGCCGCCATCGCTGCCACATGTGCAGAACATGACGGCTGGCTGATTTCCGATGAGATTTATCACGGCCTGACCTACGGTGCAAAACCACCGTGTGCGCTTGAAAGCGGCGATGCTGAACACACCCTTGTCGTTAACGGTTTTTCCAAACGCTGGGCGATGACCGGCTGGCGTATCGGCTGGGTGATTGTGCCGGAAAATATGATTGATGCCGCCCGTCGCGTGATGCAGAATATTTTCATCGCCGCACCCACACTTTCCCAATTTTCAGCCATTCCCGCCCTTTCGGCACATAGGGAAGTGGAACACATGCGCAAGGCTTACGATGTGCGTCGATGCTATTTATTGGAGGCTCTCCCCAGACTCGGATTTGATATTGTCGTCGAACCACAAGGGGCGTTCTATATTTACGCCAACGTGCAGAAACTCACCGATGATTCACGCGCATTCTGTTGGGAGATGCTCGAAAAAGCAGGTGTAGCGATGACCCCGGGTGAAGATTTCGGCGCACATCGTGCCAGCGAACATTTGCGCTTTTCCTATGCCACCAGCCTCGACAATCTCAAAGAAGGCATCCACCGCATCGGTAAATTTCTGGCAACACGCACTACCGGCAATGCACCGCTGATATAAGCATGTCCGTCAATGCGCGGTTGGCCTCCGGCATCGGATAATCAGCCAGTGCATTCAACTCAACCCACGCAAACGTGTTTTCAGCTTCCAATTGCATCACATCAACGCAAATGCAGCGAAACAAGGTGAAATTCAGCAATCTATCCGGATATGGGTAACTGAATGTACCAAGGCATTGCCAGTTCGTACCCGAAAGCCCCGTTTCCTCATGCAATTCACGCACAGCAGCGGCTTGCGGAAGCTCGCCATGTTCAATTTTACCGCCCGGTAACGACCATAAACCGCCGCAATGCTGATCTGCGGAGCGTTTCAACAATAACACCTTTCCCTTATCGTCAAAAGGCGCGACAAGCGCAATAGACTGGGTTTTCAGGTGCGATACTCGGCGTTAATGGTGATATATTCGTGGGTTAAGTCACCCGTCCATACGGTGGATGACATTTCACCCGCACCCAAATCAACATAGAGGGTGAATTCATCTTTGGCGAATACCGCCATGCCCTCTTTATCACGATAATCAGGGTGCAGGTTGCCGTTTTCAAGCATGGTGATGGCATCGGCCTTAAGCGTGATTGAGCCGGTATCAATAGGCACACCTGAATTGCCGATAGCCGATAAAATCCGCCCCCAATTGGCATCGGAACCGGCAAATGCCGTTTTGACCAGCGGTGAAACGGCAATCGCACGACCCACTGAACGCGCATCACTTTCGCTTACAGCTCCAGAGACTTCAATCGTCACAAATTTGGACACACCTTCACCATCACGGACAATCAGTTGCGCCAAATCCATGCACAATTCGGTCAATGCCTGTTCAAATAACGTACTATCCGTTAGCTCTGCATGACCAAGACCAATGCCGGAAGAAAGCAGATACAGGGTATCGTTGGTGGAGGTATCACCATCGACGCTGATGCAATTAAATGAACGCCCGGCGACACGTTTTAGCATCGGTGCAAGTTGTGCTGCAGTCAGCGGTGCATCGGTGGCAACAAAAGCGAGCATGGTGGCCATATTCGGATGAATCATGCCACTACCCTTGGCAATACCGGTTATCGTGTAGGTTTCTCCGTTGAGTTCAATCTTCGCCGATGCCCATTTAGCAAAAGTATCGGTGGTGCGAATAGCGTTGGCGGCTGCTTCCCAGTTGTCAGGCGTTAAGCTCTCCGCAGCGTCCTGCATGCCTTCGCGGATACGATCAATCGGAAACGGTGTTCCAATCACGCCGGTAGAAGCGGAAAGAAGATATGCCGCATCCATACCGGTTGCCTGCGCGGCGGAATCAATAAGCTGCTGCGACCAGATGCGTTCCATTTCACCGACACCGGCATTGGCGTTGCCTGAATTCGCCACAATGCCGCGAATCGAATCGGCATGCGCAGCCAAGGTCTCTTCACCATGCCGGACACAGGCGGCACGGAAACGATTTTGCGTAAAAACTCCGGCAGAACATGCACCCACGGTGCAAGAAATTAGCGTTAAATCCTGTCTTCTTCCTCTTGATTCCGGTGATTTAACGCCACACGATGCTGTACCGACCCGGAAACCAGGAACTGTAAGCGGCGGTGATAATTGCGGCGGATTTACCGCCATCAGGCCGCCTGCCTGCTACCGTGGCACTGCTTGTATTTTTTACCCGAGCCGCATGGACAGGGATCGTTACGTCCGACCTTCGGCTGGTTGCGGCGGTAGGTTTCATGTTCCCCTTCAATAACCTCGGCTTCCTCGCCAAGATTATAATGCACGGGGGCCGCATCCTGATGCGGTTCCACAACTACCTCCGGTTGCTCCACTCGCACCTGATGCAAAGCCAATATAGTTTCCCGACGCACTTGACCGAGCATGGTTGCAAATAACTCGAAGGATTCGCGTTTATATTCCTGCAGCGGCTGCTTCTGCGCATAACCGCGCAAACCGACACTCTGGCGCAAATGATCCATAGCCAGAAGATGCTCCTTCCAATGGTGATCCAGCATTTGCAATACCAGATATTTTTCGAAGTTACGCATTGCCTCAACGCCGACCTGTTCAGCCTTGGACTGCATCATCTCTGCCAATGCAGGACAGATACGATCAATCATTGCTTCGGCATCCTGCACTTCATCGCTATCCACCCATGCCTGAATCGGCGCATTCAGTGTTAAGTGCTCTTCAATGTCATGTTGCAATTCATCCAACCGCCAATCCTCGGCATAGGCTTGCGCTGGCATATGATTATCGACCAGCAAGGCGACAAAATCACGCCGCATATCCTCAATCACATCCACAACATCTTCAGCTTTGAGCAATTCGCGGCGCTGCGAATAAACGACATCGCGTTGCTGAGTCATGACATCATCGTATTCAAGCAGTTGTTTGCGAATATCGAAATTACGCCCTTCGACCTTTTTTTGCGAATTTTCAATCGCTTTAGTTACCCACGGATGGGCAATGGATTCGCCCTTATTAAAACCCATCTTGGCGAGCATCGTCTGCATCTTTTCACCACCGAAGATGCGCATCAAATCATCCTGCAACGACAGGTAAAAACGTGTCGAACCGGGGTCGCCCTGACGACCTGCACGACCACGCAACTGATTATCAATGCGCCGTGATTCGTGTCGCTCCGTACCGACAATATGCAAACCGCCTGCGGCTACGACCTCTTTATGCTCATCGGCACACATGCTGCGAATTTCGCCGGTTTTAGCTTCGCGCTCTGTCCCGGACAGTTTGCCGGACAACTGCCCGATAAGCATCTCCGGATTGCCGCCAAGCATAATATCCGTACCGCGTCCGGCCATATTGGTAGCGATAGTGACCGCCCCTTTACGTCCGGCCTGCGCAACAATTTCGGCCTCCCGGTCATGCTTCTTGGCATTCAACACCTCGTGTTTGATCTCTCGCTTGGTAAGAATGTCGGACAGAAACTCTGATTTTTCAATGGAGGTCGTACCGACAAGTATCGGCTGGCTACGCGCATGTGCTTCTACAATATCCTCAATCACAGCAGCGTATTTATCTTCCTGATCACCAAAAATAAGATCCGCTTTGTCGTCGCGCACCATCGGCTGATTGGTCGGCACAATGACGACTTCCAGCTTGTAAATTTTTTCAAATTCCTCGGCCTCGGTATCCGCCGTACCGGTCATACCGGCCAGTTTATCGTACATGCGGAAAAAATTCTGGAAGGTGACCGATGCCAGCGTCTGGTTTTCCGGCTGCACCTCCACGCCTTCCTTGGCTTCCAACGCCTGATGCTGGCCATCGGAATAACGGCGGCCGGGCATCATACGACCGGTAAATTCATCAATAATAATCACCTCGCCGTCGCGCACGATATAATCTACCTCGCGGGTAAACAGCGTGTTGGCGCGCAGGCACTGGGTCGCGGCATGCATCAGATTGACATTTTCCGGGTCGTACAGATTGCCCGTCTTTAACAAACCGGCTTCGCGGAACAGGTTTTCTACATTTTCCATACCGTCCTCGGTATAGGAGACCGCTTTGTCCTTCTCATCTTTATCGTAATCTGTTTCGGCCAGTTTTTTGATAATGGTATCGACTTGCTGATATAAATCGCCAGCCTGCTCGGCCGGGCCGGAAATAATCAGTGGCGTTCTCGCCTCATCAATAAGAATAGAGTCCACCTCATCAACAATCGCAAAATGCAAATCGCGTTGCACCAGCTCTTCGCGGGCAAAAACCATATTGTCACGCAGATAATCGAAACCGAATTCATTGTTGGTTCCGTAAGTAATATCGCAGGCATAGGCATCGTGCCGTTCTTCATTGGAAATACCATGCACAATCACACCGGTGGACATGCCCAGAAAAGTGTACAAACGCCCCATCCATTCGGCATCGCGACTGGCCAGATAATCGTTGACCGTTACCACATGCACGCCGCGCCCGGTCAACGCGTTGAGATACACGGGAAGGGTGGCCATCAGGGTTTTACCTTCACCTGTTTTCATTTCAGAAATCATGCCCTGATTCAGAATCATGCCACCGATTAACTGCACATCGAAATGCCGCATACCCAACACTCGCAGACTGGCCTCGCGAGCCACGGCAAAGGCCTCGGGAAGCAAATCTTCCACGCTTTCGCCTTGCTCCATACGGCCTTTGAATTCAACGGTTTTTGCTTTGAGTTCATCGTCGGAAAGCGGGTGGATTTGTGCTTCGAGAGCGTTAATGGTATCTACAAGCGGATACATTTCCTTGAGAATCCGCTCGTTGCGGCTGCCGAACAGCTTGGTTAGAAAATCGAACATCGGATGGTTTTCTCCTGCGCACCTTCAAATAAGGCGGCGCAAGCTAACACGCAAGTGTTGCTGCGACAAAGCAGCGACTGGAAGCGGAAGTGAAGTAAAAATCCGACATGCCCTATTCAGATTTGCAGCCCACAATTTCCCGCTGTAAAATCGTTCTTAACGCCTCAATACCGCGCTTGTCCGCGCTGGATGTAGCCAGCGGTGAAAGCATCCCGCCTAAAGCTTGCGTCATCTCTTTCAGACGTTTGCCACGCGCATTTCCGGATAATTTATCGGCCTTGGTTGCCACCGGTTGCCAGCGCAAACCGCGTTCGTTCAGCCAGTCAATCAGTTGCAAATCCGAAGGCTTCGGCCCGTGACGAATATCCATCAGCGATAACACAAGATCAGGCCCGTTTTCAGCGCCAAGATAACGCTCAATCAAACTGCGCCACTGCGCCTGTTCCTTCTTTGCCGCGCGTGCAAAACCATAACCCGGCAAATCAACCACCAGCAAAGTATCATCGACAGTAAAAAGATTCAGCAGGCGCGTGCAGCCCGGTGCTTTGGAGGTTTTGACCAGACCCTTACGCCCGAACAACGCGTTGAGCAGGCTGGATTTACCCACATTCGAATGCCCCGCCACAGCAATGGTCGGCAGCGTTGTTTCCGGAAACTGGGATAAATCGGCAACCGAAAGCTCGAATTGTGTATTTTCCCAGCGAATATCAATGGCATCGGACATAAGCTGCAGGCTGTCGGCAAGACGATTGTGATTCAAGGGTGACTTGAGCACCGGGCAACACTAGAGTTGCCTAAATTATGTGCAAAGTATCCTCGCCCCTCTTAACCGGTTTCCATATCGGACCCCATCATGTCACCATGCCATTGGCGCTTGCGCCCATGGCGGGCATTACCGATTTACCGTTTCGCCAGATTTGCAAACGCTTTGGCGCGGGTATTACAGTCACCGAGATGATTGCCTCCCGGGCCGTGGATCAAGGCCGTGAGCGCACCGAACGCATGGCCGAAATTGGTTCTGATGAACATCCGGTTGGTATCCAGATTGCCGGAGCAGACCCCGAATTTATTCGTGATGCTGCGCGCTGGGCGGAAAACCACGGTGCTGATTTTGTGGACATCAACATGGGCTGTCCGGTGAAAAAAATATGCAAACAAGTAGCCGGTTCTGCACTGCTGAAAGATGAACCGCGCGTGGCACGTATTCTGGAAGCAGCCGTTGCCGCTGTTCAGGTTCCGGTCACCTTGAAAATTCGTACCGGCTGGGATGCACACAGTAAAAACGTTGTCCGTATTGCAAAAATTGCTGAAGAAGCGGGCATTGCCATGCTCACGGTACACGGACGCACACGAGCACAGATGTTCAACGGCCACGCCGACTGGCAAGACATCGGGCTGGCTAAACAAGCAGTGAATATACCTGTGCTTGGTAATGGCGATGTCGTTGATGCTGCCTCGGCTCTGGAAATGTTACGTATTTCAGCTTGCGACGGGGTGATGGTTGGCCGGGCTGTGCAAGGTAATCCATGGCTGATGGCTGAAATCAGTGCTGCTTTGGCCGGAAAACCATTTACCGCTTCTACTACGCCGAATACTGCGCAGCGCTGGCCAATTATACGCGAGCATCTTGAAGCTTTGCATGCACATCACGGTGAAAACATCGCCGGAAAATTGGCGCGCAAGCATGTCGCATGGTACAGCAAGGGATGCACAGGCTCAGCCGAATTTCGCCAGCATTTTCAACGCATTGAGGGTTGGGATGCGCAAATGAGAACTGCCGAAATATTTTTTTCCGGCGATACAGATCAGGCGTGGCTTCGTGCCGCTTGATCCCGCTATTATAACGGCGATTCCATTGCCGATTATGACGCTGAATGCTGATGGTTGTGTCACGGCTGCCAATATCGAGGCGCAATCCGAAATGAATATCTCCGAGAACACGTTGTCAGGCCAACATATCAGCCAGCTCTTTGCACCTGAATCCGAAATCACTGCGATCATGCAGCATATTCAGCAAACCAGTCAGCCGCTTTCCGATCACGGCCTGTGCCTGCGTAGCAGCGGCGAACCTTGTGCTTTGCATTTAGGAGCGATGAAAGAAGGTTATGTTGTTGTTATGGTCCCCGAAGCAAACAGGCAGGAGCACGAATTGCATGCCAAACGTCAGGAAATGGCAGAGGCGGTGGCACGCATTGCGCTGGAAGTCGCACATGAAGTAAAGAATCCGCTCGCAGCACTTGGCGGCGGTGCACAATGGCTGGCCGAACAGGTGGAGCAGGAAGATCAGCGTGAAGCTATTGGCATGATGCTCAACGAAGTGGATCGCATTCGTCAGCGTATTGATGATTTTCTGCAACTCGGACCACGCGCTGCCATTCAAATGGACGCAGTAAATATTCATAAAATGATTGATGACGTCTGTCGAACCGTCGATGGCGTCAGCCTGCATCGCGTTTACGACCCCAGCCTGCCGAAAATTCAGGCGCATGCGGGCAGGCTGCGTCAGGCAATTGAGAATCTGTGGCGTAATGCTCTGGAAGCGGGCGCGACACGCATTGAGTGGCAAACCCGCATCAATCCAACCGTACAACTTGCCGACAGCAAAGGCCCTGTGCTGGAAATGCGCATCACCAACGATGGAGCAACGGTTCCGGAAGCCTTGCGGAAGCAGCTCTTTGAACCGTACGTGACCGGGAAAACACGCGGTAATGGTTTGGGTTTGGCGTTGGTGCAACGCATCATGCAAGAGCACAAAGGGCAAGTCAGTCTGCAGCCGGAAGTTGGTCGCACCACGTTCATACTGCGCATGCCGATGGTACAATCATGATCCGCGTTCTAATTGTCGATGATGATGCCGGTATTCGCTGGGTACTAAATAAAGTTCTCATGGAAGAGGGTTTTGAGGTCGTGCAGGCCGAGTCGATGCAGCAAGCGGAAGAGGCGCTGGCAGGCGACCCGTTTGCACTGGTTTTTCTTGATGTTTATCTGCCGGATGGCAATGGCATGGAAGCACTGCAAAGTGGCATGTTTGAGGCACCGGTTGTGTTGCTTACCGCTGAAACGACATTTGACCACGCTGCACAAGCCTATCGATTGGGCGCTATGGAATATCTACCTAAGCCGTTCGATATCGAAGAGGTGCGCTCGCTGGCACGACGCGTCACACCCAAGGAGAAAATTCCGGAACCGAGCCAGCTGGAAGATGACAATATTATTATCGGTCGCAGCCCGGCCATGCAGCAGCTTTTCCGCACACTCGGACGCGTCGCCACATCCGATTTGACGGTGCTGATTACCGGCGAATCGGGAACCGGTAAAGAACTTGTCGCTCAAGTGCTGCATCGGCAAAGCCGCCGCGCCAACCGGCCCTTTGTCCCCATCAACACCGCAGCCATTCCCGGCGAATTACTTGAAGCGGAGTTGTTCGGTCATGAAAAAGGTGCGTTTACCGGCGCAGACCGGGCGCGTACCGGCCATTTTGAACAAGCCAATGGCGGCACACTCTTCCTTGATGAAATCGGCGATATGCCTGCTTCACTGCAGGTCAAACTACTGCGTGTGTTAGAAGAAGGTGTGATTCAACGCATCGGTGGTCGCGAAGAGCGTAAAGTGAATATTCGTCTGCTGGCTGCCACGCACCAGAATCTTCAACAAAAAATTAATTTGGGTGTGTTCCGCGAAGATTTATTTTACCGGCTGAACGTCATTCCGGTGCATATTCCGCCACTGCGCGAACGTAAAGACGATATTCGCCAACTTGCAGAACATCTGCTTGATGCGGCAGGCAATGAATTAAATATGCAACCGCCGATTCTGCTTGATGAATCCATTGATCTCCTGCAATCCTACGACTGGCCGGGCAATGTGCGTGAATTAAAAAACGTCATGCGCAGGCTGGCCTTACTTACTCCCGGTGCAGCCATCACCTTGTCTGACGTGGCACTGGCTCTAGGGAATCAGGACAATCACAGCAGTGCTGAAGAAACGCTTTCCGATGCGGTAACGCGTTGCCTGCGTAAATATGTAAGTCGTTTGGGACATGCCGACACCGAGAACATGCATAAACACCTGCTTGCCGAAGTTGAACCACCGTTGCTGATGCTGGTCATGGAGCGTTGCAAGGGCAATCAGATCAAGGCGGCGCGGGCGTTGGGGCTGAATCGCAATACCGTGCGAAAAATGCTCCGCCAATATCACATCGACCCGCATTATTTTAGGGAATAACATGCTGAAAACAAATCATCAGGAAACCCGCCTACAGGAAATTGAAACTAAAATTTCCTTTCAGGAGCAACTTCTCGAAGCACTGAATGAGGCACTGACCGGCCAACAAAAACAACTGGATAACCTGCAGCGAAGCCTTGCTCGCATGAGCAATCAACTTGCCGCACCGCATGCTGAAATCAAAAGCCCCGAAGAAGAGACTCCGCCACCGCATTATTAAGGCGGCTCAAAGGTCGGTAGGTATTATAAATAACAAACAGGCTTTGTATTAGGCAGGTTGCGACGCTAGTTTTGCGGACAAATCGGAGGCAACAGTGACCCATATTAAAATTGCGACGCGCAAATCCCCACTGGCATTATGGCAGGCTGAACATGTAGCCGCCGAATTGCAGCGTTTGGATGCCAATGTGACAACGGAGCTGGTCAAAATCGTCACGCGCGGCGATAAAATCCTCGATGTTCCGCTGGCGCAGGTGGGCGGCAAAGGGCTGTTTACCAAGGAAATTGATCAGGCATTGCTCGACGGACGCGCCGATATCGCCGTGCATTCGATGAAGGATGTGCCAACCGAGCTTCCTGCAGGCACTTCGTTGCGTGCCCATCCATTGCGCGAAGACCCGCGCGATGCAGTGGCAACGATTACCGGCGGCGGCCTGGGCAGCCTGCCCGACGGCGCACGCATCGGGACATCCTCTCTGCGCCGTATCGCCCAATTAAAAGCGCTTTTTCCCTCATTCGAATTCGTATCCATTCGTGGAAATATCCAGACACGCCTTAGCAAACTTGGCGTGGAAGTGGATGCCGTAATTCTCGCTGCAGCAGGTGTTCGACGCATGGGAATGGATGATAAGATGCACGAATTTATCGCCACCGAAACGCTGCTTCCGGCAGTGGCACAAGGTACGCTGGGTATTCAAACACGCGATAGCGATAACAAAATCAATGCGCTGGTTGAACAGTTAAACGATCCGGAAACCGTAGACCGCACCCGTGCCGAGCGGGCATTTCTGTCCCGCTTGGAAGGTGGTTGTCAGGTTCCTATTGCCGCATTTGCAACACTGGACGGCCATGCATTGCACTTAAAAGGCTTGGTTGGTGACGTGGATGGCTCAATCATCATTCGCCGCGAAATAAGTGGCTCCCGCAACGAAGCCGCAACGCTCGGTAAAGCACTCGCCGATGAAATTCTGGGCGCCGGTGGCAGTGATATTCTCGCCCGTTTTTATGCCGGAGAAACGAATTAGTCACGTTCAGGATTGATGGTGAAAAAACAAACCAAATTCAAACCGGAACGTTTATTTATTGCTAACCCGGAGCTACTTGCAAAAGTCTGGGTGGATAAGATGCAATCCCACTTTGAGTGGATTTTCAGGCTGGATTGAGGGGCATGGTGGTTCCATGCC
>QILF01000049.1 GCA_003233235.1 Zetaproteobacteria bacterium | reverse complement strand
CCATGATTCGTGCTGCTGCATGTAAAATAAACGATTTCCGCGTTAAAGATTTGAGCACCACAGGTATTTCCTCCGGTCACCATAGCGGTGCTATGGATTGCAATCTTTGCCTTGAACTTGCTCATTTTTCATTACAGTCTCCTCGAACCAGCTTTATTCAGCACTTCCCTAAACCTCCTGTGAGGAACGTAAGCATGTCTTTTGAATGGGAAATAAACCAAATGATGAGCTACTTGCAAAAGTCTGGGTGGATAAGATGCAATCCCACTTTGAGTGGATTTTCAGGCTGGATTGAGGGGCATGGTGGGCATGGTGGTTCCATGCCTCGAAGATTCAGCCTGGAAATACGCCGAAGTGGGGAAGCAGATTGCCGCTCACGACTTTTGCAAGTGGCTCTGATAAGCCGAATTAAACTTCTGAATGTGCGGAGGAAGCATGATTAGCCCGACAACCGGACGTAAATTCCCATGGCAGCGCTTGCTTCCCTTGCTGGTCATGATTGCCGGTCTGGCGGCATTTTTTGCCTTCGATCTGGATCAATATCTGAGTTTTTCGACGCTGGCAGAACATCGCGTGACGTTGCTGAAGTGGGTTTCTGAAAACAGTCTGCTTGCACCGCTGATTTATATGCTGATTTATGTGGTTGTGGTGGCCTTTTCGTTGCCGGGCGGCGCAGTGATGACGATAAGCGGTGGTTTTTTATTCAGTGCGCTTGCAGGTGGTATTTATGCTGTTATCGGTGCGACGTTGGGCGCAGTGGCGCTGTTTCTGATTGCCAAGACATCGCTGGGCGATTTTCTGCTCGCTAAAGCAGGGGCGACCATAAAGAAAATGCAGGCGGGCTTTGAGGAAAATGCACTGAGTTATATGTTTGTTTTGCGGCTGATTCCGGTATTTCCATTTTTTCTGGTGAATTTGGCTCCGGCTTTTCTCGGCGTACCGTTGCGCACCTATATCATCGCCACTTTTTTCGGCATTATGCCTGCGACCTTTGTGTTTGCTTTGGTCGGCGCGGGTTTGGGCAGCGTGTTCGATAGCGGGCAGAGCTTCAGCTTGCAGGGGATTTTGACACCGGAAATTATGGCCGCTTTGGGTGGATTAGCACTGTTGTCGCTGATTCCGGTGGTTTTCCGGAAAGTGCAGAGCACGCGTGCTGCCAAGGGAGAGAAGGGTGAATAAGGTGCTGAAGAAAGATATTTGTGTGATTGGCGGCGGTTCCGGCGGTTTATCCGTTGCCGCTGGTGCTGCGCAAATGGGTGCGTCTGTGGTATTGGTCGAGAAAGGCGCGATGGGTGGTGATTGCCTGAATACCGGCTGTGTGCCGTCGAAGGCGCTGCTGGCTGCTGGTGAAAAGGCACAGGCTGTGCGCGATGCCGCTGCTTTCGGGGTGAAGGTTAATGTTCCGGAAACCGATTGGGCTGCGGTCAATCAGCATGTGCAGGATGTGATTGCAGCGATTGCACCGAATGATTCCGTTGAACGTTTTGAGGAACTGGGTGTGACGGTGATTCAGGCCGCTGGTGAATTTCTGGATGCACGAACCTTGCGTGCAGGTGATGTCACGATTGAGGCCAGATATTTTGTTGTTGCGACCGGCTCATCACCTTTTGTGCCGCCGATTGATGGTTTGGATACGATTGATTATTTCACCAATGAAAATATTTTTGCCAATAAAGAGCCTGTTGAGCATCTGATTGTGATTGGCGGCGGCCCCATCGGCATGGAATTGGCGCAGGCGCATCACCGATTGGGCGCGCAGGTGACGGTGATGGAGATGGCTAGGCTGCTGGTCAAAGACGATTCGGAGCTGACAAAAATCGTTATTGACCAGCTTGGCGAAGAAGGGATGACTTTCTACGAGGGTGGCCGTGATTTGCGTTTTGAGAAAACCGGCAAGGGAATTGCCGCTTATTGTGCTACCGATGCAGGTAAGCAGTGCGTTCATGGTTCGCATGTGCTGATTGCCACCGGGCGGCGTGCCAATGTGGATGCTTTGAACTTGAAAGCGGCGGGGGTCAGCTATTCGCCGCGTGGTATTGATGTGGATGCGCGTTTGCGAAGTTCGAATAAACGGATTTTTGCCATCGGCGATGTGGCCGGGCCTTATCAGTTTACGCATATGGCGGCCTATCAGGCAGGTATCGTTATTCGTAATATGCTCTTCAAATTGCCCGCGAAAGTGAATTATTCGGCTGTGCCGTGGGTCACCTATACCGATCCGGAATTGGCACATGTCGGTATGAGTGAAGCCGATGCCAAGGCGACTGGAAAAGATGTGCGTGTATTGCGTTGGCCGTTTGCGGAAAATGATCGCGCGCAGGCGGAGCGTCGCACAGAAGGGTTGATTAAGGTCGTAACCGCTAAAAATGGACGAATTCTAGGGGCAAGTATAGTTGGCCTGCATGCTGGAGAGCTAATTCAGCCGTGGGTGCTGGCGATTAGTCAGAAAATGAAAATCGGTGTGATGGCGAGTATGATTGCGCCGTACCCGACGCTGGCAGAGGTAAACAAACGCATTGCCGGAAGTTTTTACACATCGACCTTATTCAGTGAACGTACGCGAAAAATTGTGCGTTTTCTTATGCGTTTTTAGAGGTTCTCTATTTTCCCTCTTGCGTAAACGTTATTTCTTCCTTTATTCTGTGCTTTCAGGCAGACAGGGAGGAGATGCGATGAAATACATATTTAACCGTGCAGCACTTATCGGTTTATTGCTGCTATTTTCCGCCACACAGGCGCAGGCCAATGGTTTTCAACTGGCGGAGCAGGGTATTCGCGCCATGGGCATGGGCAATGCTTTTACAGCAGTGGCCGATGACGCTTCAGCGATGTGGTACAATCCGGCGGGTATTGCCTTCCTGAAGGGCGGCAATCTGATGATCGGTGGCCTGGGTATTATCGCGCCAAAGATTGATTTTACCTCAAATTCCAGTAATTCATCCGGTGCCGGGGTTACAGGCAGCAGTGACCGTAAGAATTTCCTGATTCCGAATTTTCATATGACGTTTACCGATCCTAAAATGGGAATGTCCTACGGGCTTAGCGTGACCAGTCCGTTTGGACTTGAATCAGATTGGACAGGCTCGCCGCTCGATACCACAACATCGCCATCTTCGCTCAAATCTACGACCTTTTCACGTGTTGAGATGTTCAATGTAAATCCGAATATTGCTTTTAAAATTTCGGACAACATCTCCATTGCCGGCGGTCTTGACTATATGTATGTCAAGGCTGTGGATTTCAATTCTTCTATTCTGACCCAGAATGGTAGCGGCGATGGTTGGGGCGGCAATGTCGGTCTGATGTACAAGGATGACCTGTTTAGCGTTGGCGTGACCTATCGTACGCAGGTGGCTGTGCGTATTACCGGCACTTCAATTAGTAGTCTGGGTGGAAAAGCCAATTCCCTTGCATACATAAAGTTTCCCGAAATGGTCAATGGCGGTATCGCGTTTCATCCGTCTGATACCCTGACCATTAGCGCTGAAGCGGATTGGACAAACTGGAGTAAATTTGACCAGATTGTATTCAAATACAGTTCCCCGTTAACCCTTCCCGCGTTGGGTCCCGTCACCTCCACGGTAACTCCGGAGGAATGGCATCCTACTTTGGCCGCCAAGGTGGGCATTGAATGGAAAGCTCGAAACGACTTGCGACTCAGACTTGGCTACAACTTCGACCCTTCACCCGTCAATCCGAAGAATTTTTCTCCGGGGCTTCCTTTTGGGGATAGGCATTTATTCACAATTGGTGCGGGTTATGACTTTAGCAAGGCTGTGACGGTGGATGTGGCCTATATGTATGTGAAGCAGAAAGATATTAATCAAACCACTTCAACAGGTGTGGGTGCTTTGCGTAATGGTAATTATAAATTCACTGCGCATTTGTTCGGATTGTCTGCAAACTACAACTTTTAGCTGTGTTTTACCGGTGTGAGTTTCATTTTATAGGCCTGCACTGATTTTCCAGCCGCTGTCGGTTCGGGTCAGGGATAATTCTTCGCGCTGTAACATTTCGCGCCAATTGCCATCCATCAGCACTTTTAAACGATAGGATTGGGCGGCGCGTGCGTTATTTTCGTCGGCAATAAAGATGTCGCGACCAAAGCTTTCCATTTTCAGCCCTTTAAATTGCGCGAATAATTCTTTGGTGTGGGCAACCATTTCCGCCTTGGTTTTACCCTCGTCCTGATAATCATCTGCAATCAGAATGGTGTAGGCTGAAATGTCGCGGTTGCTGATGGCTTGATCGCGGGCGTTGAGCACGCGGTTCACATCGCTGCTTGCTGATTGGCTGCAAGCCGCCAGCAGTATCAATGCGCCCAAAGCGAAGGCGATTCGTCTACTTTTAATCAAGGAAATCAGAGCTTAGAGAAAACGGGCAGCCTTGCGGCTCCACTCGCTTTTCGGATAGTTGTATTTGAGAAGTTGAGCGGTTTGTCGTGCGTTGTCGACGATGCCCAGCCTGTCGAATGAAGCTGCAAGCCAGTATAAACCTTCCTCAATGGCAGATGTGGTCTGATATTTTTCGATGATGACCTGAAAGCGATTGGCAGCGGCCACGTAACGACCTTTATCGAAATAGAATTTTCCAATATTTAGCTCATGTTTGGCTAATTTGTTAAACAGACGTTGCAGGCGGTTGGCTCCGTCTTTGGCATAGGGGCTTTCCGGATGTTCTTTAAGCAGACGTTTGAAACCCTCAATCGCCTCGATGGTTTGTTCAGGGTCCTTCTCAGCCGGAGATGACTGGCGATAATGGCTCATTGCCAGCATGTATTTGGCGTAATCGACACTCGGATGACGCGGGTGACGCTCAATAAATGTTTCGCTCAAGGTCTCGGAAAGAATGAATTCACGATTCTTGTAGGCGGCAAACAATCGTAGTAATTCAACTTGAGAGGAAAATTTACTGTACGGATGTTTGGTGGAAAAGTCCTGCAATTCAAGGGTGGCTGCACTGTAGTTTCCTTTACCTAATTTTCTTACAGCCGTATCGTAAGAAATTTCGGCGCTGGTTTTTACCGGCTTATCGGAAGCGCAGCCGACGATAAACAGGGCGATCATGGCAAAGGGAATAGTCTTTTTCATGGCTGCATTCTATGCAGGTGTCTTGCTTGCGACAATGGCGAGATGCCGACCGCTACGTTGACCATCCCGCCGGTAGGAGAAAAATTGATTAGCCTGACAGCAGGTACAGGTGTGCTGTTGTTCGGCAATGTTTTCGATTCGCTCGCTTTGTAGTCCGCAATTGTGCAATTGAAGTGCATTGATTGCGGCAAGGTCGACAAATTGTTTCCCTTTTCGTTGAACCACATAATCCTCCGCACCGTTGCAGCATGTGCGCAATGTATCGGCAGCCTCTGCACCTATTTCAAAACAGCAAACACCAATGCACGGGCCGATACTGGCGACAAATTCTTCTGCGTTGCCACCTGAATTTTGCAGGGCTCTGACTGCGTGTTCGACTACCGATTGAGCTGTTCCGCGCCAACCGGCATGTACCGCTGCACAGCGACCATGAACCGGATCAGCAATCAGAACCGGCGTGCAATCGGCAACACGTACGGCCACCGGAGTACCGTCTTCGCTGAATAGAATGTCGGCTTTCTGCCGGTGCATAGTTCCAGTGCCGTGACATTTCAGAACACGATGGCCGTGAGTTTGTTCCGCGCGGTGCGGCGGGCAGTTCAGGCCAGCGGCACGGATGAAATATTGGAGATTCTTTTCCACGATTGCGGGATTGTCACCGGTGTTGTCTGCCAGATTAAGGTCGTCAAAAGGAGGCTGGCTGAAACCACCTTTGCGTAAACTGAAGATACCCTGAAAACCATGTGTTGCGAGCAGTTGAGAACGGATGAACGAGGGTTCAGGCATAAGCCGAATCAAGCGTGTCGGAAAGGGTGCGTAAATCATCAGGTAGTGGTGCGCGAAAGAGGAGTTCCTCGCGGCTGATTGGATGGGTTAGTCCTAGCACTTCGGCATGCAATGCCTGACGCCGCTGTGCGAGAATGGCGGCTTTTGCCGTGCCGGGAATATCGGTTCCCGGACGGTAGCTGCGGGCATAGACCGCATCGCCGAGGATTGGCAGTTGATTGTGGCTCAGATGCACGCGAATCTGATGTGTACGTCCGGTGTGCAGGGTTAAACGCAGGCGGCAGAAATCGGATTGGTAGCGTTTTTCGACACGCGCATCGGTAATCGCTGCTTTACCTTCCGGTTGCACGCTCATTTTCTGCCGGTGATGCGGATGGCGGGCAATTGGCGCATCAAAACGCTGCTCCTGCCAGAGTGGCGCACCGCGACACCAGGCAAGATACTCGCGACGAATATCATGCCTAGAAAACATTTCGACCAGACTGCGGTGCGTCGTTTCCGTTTTAGCGATAATCAGACTTCCGGAGGTGTCTTTGTCGATACGATGAACGATACCGGGGCGTTCCACGCCGTTAATGCCGGGTAATTCAGGGCAGTGGTGGAGCAGGGCGTGTACCAGCGTTCCGCTGTCGTGCCCGTGTGACGGATGCACAACCATGCCTGCCGGTTTGTTGACGATAATCAGGTGTTCGTCTTCGAAAAGAATATCCAACGGAATCGCTTCAGGGGTCAGGTTCATCGTCGTATTTTGCGGCAGGCTGATAACATATATCTGTTGCGCAGCGACTTTAACGGCATGTTTTCGAATCGTCTTCGGCACGCTGTCGGGTGTGCTTGTGGCGGATGGCTGTTGGCTGACAGCGCCATCACGAAGCAACTGCTGAATACGGCTGCGCGACAGGCCGCTATCTACGGCCAGCGCATGATCCAGACGCTGGCCATCCAGTGCATCATTAATGGTAACGGTGATGCACTGGTCAGCCTTGTCACGCTGGTTCATTCGCCTCCGGCGGTGGAGCCTGCTGTTTCCGGCTTTGCCTCTGCTTTAGGCTTCGTATCGGCAGGCGCAGTTTTATCCGCCGATTGGGTGGCGGTGTTATTCTGATTTTTCTGGTTTTGGTTTGCCTGATCCTGATTTGCCTGATTCTGATTTGAATCGCCTTGGTCACTTTCGTTTTGTGTACCCGCTGCTTGTGAGCCAGCCGGACGGTTCGGACGCCGTCTGCGCCGCCTGCGTCGTGCACCGCCGTTTGCGGATGCCTTTTGCTCCTCTGATTCGCCTGTTTTATCGTTTGTTTTGTTTTGCGGGGTCGCTTCAGAGGCCGGTTTGCTGGCTGGTTTATTGCGCTGATTTTTTCCACGTTGCGCATCGTCTTGCGACGATGCTTTTTGTCCGCCAGCGGCGTTGTTGTTCTCACCATTATTGTCGGCGGTGTTCTTGTTGGCTCCTAAGCGGCGGCCACGTCCGCCGCGCCTGCGTCCGCCGCGTTTGCGTCCGCTTCGATTGCGTGCAGCTCTGGTTTCTTCTTCCTGTTTTTTACGCTCTTCTTCGGCTTTGCGTGCAGCTTCGGCTTTGCGTCGTTGCATTGCATTGCCAAACAACAATCCGCCGATTTTACTCAGCAATCCGCCTTTTTCTTCCGCTGTATCGGTCGTTTCATCGTCATCAAATGTCGGTATACCAACAACCGGTGTGGATGGCTTGAGCTTGCGTCCGCCGCGCGCCGGTTTTTTACCCTTAATCGTATCTTCCAGCACCTCAATGCGCTGTTGACCATTATCCGACCACTGGCGTTCAATGCGATAATGCGGGATTTCCAGATCGGGGCGGATTTGGAGGTTGATTTGCACATCGTAATTTTCTTCGATGCGATTGATATTATTCCGCTTGTTATTCATCAGATATTCACCGGTATCTTTCGGAACCTGAACCAGCAGAACCGGTTTTTTACCATTTTCTACATGATCTTCCATGCGCGTCAGCATTTGCAATGCCATAGATTCGATAATGCGCACGCGACCGCGACCGGTACAACGCGGACAGGTTTCGGTCGTTGATTCGCGGATAGACGGGCGTAGTCGCTGGCGTGACATTTCCAGCAGGCCGAAACGGGAGATACGCGCAAATTGAATGCGTGCTTTATCCGGTTTGCAGGTGTCGCGAAGCAGTTCTTCGACCTGCTGTGCGTGTTTGCGGTTGGCCATGTCGATAAAGTCGATAACGATGAGTCCGCCAATATCGCGTATGCGTAGTTGGCGGGCGATTTCGGTGGCGGCTTCGAGATTGGTTGCCAGTGCCGTGTCGTCGATGTGCTTTTGACTGGTCGAACGCGAGGAATTGATGTCGATGGAGGTCAGTGCTTCGGTCGGGTCGAACACAATCGAACCACCGGAAGGCAGGCGGATTTCGCGTTCGTGAATTTCCTCACATTGGTCTTCAATGCCGTACTGGCGAAATAACGGCTTCTTGCCGCGATACAGTTTGACCAGTTTTTCTTTGCCCGGAAGCACAGCATGCACAAATTGTTTGGTGCGCTGGTAAACGTCGTGTTTATCGACCCATATTTCATGAATATCGTCGGTGAAATGATCGCGGATGGCGCGTGTGGCCAAATCGCCTTCCAGATAAATCAGCGATGGCGACGGCGCGCTTTCGCTCATAATGCGGATTTCATCCCACAAGCGTTGCAGGTAGGAAAAATCGCGTTGCAGTGCTTCGAGTTTTTGATCCTTACCTGCGGTACGTACAATCAGGCCGGTATTCTCCGGAACATTGAGCTGGGTAAGAATTTCGCGAATGGCACGGCGGTCGGATTCTTTGAGTTTGCGTGAAATGCCACCGCGCTGGGTGTTTGGCGTTAGCACCAGATAACGGCCAGCCAGTGAGATGAACGTGGTTAGAGCCGCGCCCTTGTTGCCGCGTTCTTCCTTAACAACCTGCACCAGCACGCTTTGTTTGGCATCAAGTACGTCCTGAATATTGACCTTGCGCGGGTCGGCGGTTTTGTCGCAGTCTTTTTTCCAGAAATCCGGATGAATGTCCTGCAAGGGAAGAAATCCCTGCCGGTTTGCACCATATTCGACAAAAGCCGCCTGCAAGCTGGCTTCAACCTTGGTGATGGTTCCTTTGTAGATGTTGCTTTTGGTTTGAACCTTGTGGGCGGATTCGATATCCAGTTCCTGAAGGTATTGATCCTCAACAATGGCGACGCGACTTTCCTCATCGTGTGCGGCATTGATGAGCATGAGTTTCTTTTTCATGCTCTTATCCTTTCAGCCGCCAGTTGCCCATGCTTACAAAACGGAACAAAGTCCGGCCTTATGGAGCCGGAACGTATGTTGCTAAGTTGTATGCCCCATAGCGATTCGGTGTATTAACGGAGAATCGGAACGGGCGCGAACCTTAAGCGGCCTCGCTTTATTTGGCAGGCTCAACGCGGATTGCATGTCTCCGGTTTGCGCAAATACATGCGGCAAAACCGGCAACCGTGGTTTGCATCTCCCTTACCCGTTAGTCTGACGCACCTTTGAAATCTGTCTCCGGTTGCGTATGTGTTTTAAGCGTTCGGATAAACGCGGAGCATTTGCCAGCGGACAGCATAGTCTAGGAGGGATGATATTGGCAAGCACAGAGAAATCAGATGGTCACATTGTCGTGCCGCAGGACGAGCAGGATAGTCGATTGGATCGCTTCCTGATTCGTCGGTCAGGTCATGTTTCGCGTACGCTGATTTTAAGACTGGTGCGCAAGGGCAATGTGCGCGTGAACGGCAAAAGGGTGAAACCGGATTTCCGGCTGAGTGAGGGCGACCGTGTTTTTCTGCCGCTGAGTTTACGGGGAAACGGAGATTATGTTACGCCGTCGTTTGAAACGATTTCAGCCTCACTTTTGCAACAGGTGGCGGCTGTGCCGGTGCTTTTTGAAGACGAAACACTGCTTGTTGTCGATAAACCGGCAGGCATGGTGGTGCATGGTGGTTCCGGTCACGGTGCGGGCCTGATTGAGGCACTTAAAGCGGCACGTGGATTGCCGGATTTGCGTTTGGCACACCGTTTGGACCGCGACACCTCCGGGGTGCTGCTGATGGCCAAAAATCTGTCCGCATTGCGCACGCTCAGTGAAGCTTTCCGCGAACGCGATATGCAAAAAACCTATTTTGCACTGGTTGCAGGACACCTGTTTCCACATGCCGGACGTATGCAGTCAAAGCTTGCCAAAGGTGTTGTCGTTGGCGGTGAACGCATGGTGATTGATGATGAGCAGGGTAAAGAAGCGGTGACTGATTATCAGGTGATGATGGAATTTAGCCGCGATGGGCTTGATTATTCCCTGTTGGCACTGAATCCGCACAGTGGTCGCACCCATCAATTGCGTGTGCAATTGCAACAGGAAGGCCATGCTATTCTCGGCGATGGTAAATATGCCGCAAGAGAAGAATTCGCCGCTTATAAAGCTCTCGGCGTTTACAGCTTGATGTTACATGCCTGGCGATTGCGATTCACCCATCCCGTGACAGAAGAAATGCTTGAATTCAAAGCCCGCTGGCCGGAAAAGTGGTCGCACTTTTACGCTTGCTGCTGAGGGATGGTATTTGCAACTCCTGCCGGAACCGACTATAAATACTATAGTGCTATAGTGCTATAGTGCTGTAGAAGAAGGAAATGAACCGTCAGGAAATTTTACTGGTCCGTAACAGGATCGCCACCGGTGTAACGGGCCTCTGAAATTATTTTGGATAACGATGAGGATGAATGTGGATATGGACCAAGTAAACGACGCTGCGTATAAGAATGTTTATTTTCATGGCAGGGATGCCATCATATGCAGTGACGCAACAGGATTGATCAAACTTTGGAACCCTGCCGCCGAACAGATGTTTGGATACAGAGAAACTGAAGCGCTGGAGCAACCACTTACCATTCTGATGCCCGCTGCTGAACAGAAGAAACACGTCGCGATGTTCTCCCGACTTGTTAACGCAGGTAGACCCCATTTATCCGAAAAATACGTACAGGTAGTTGCACAGAGAAAAGATGGAACGACATTCCCTACCGAATTGTCTCTATCGCTTATTAGAACAGCGCATGGATGGGATGTTGTTGCGATGTTGCGTGATGTTACCGAGCGAATTCAGAAAAATGAAGTCCTCAAACAATATGAGCATCAACTGGCAGCTAGTAATAAACTGGGAATGTATGCCCTTGCAGGAATGGAGATTGATGAGTTGTCCCAGAAAATTACCGAACACATAGCCGAAACGTTGAACGTAAAATACTGCAAAATTCTTCAGCGGCAATCGGATGACAATGCCTTGCTTTTATGTGCTGGTGTCGGATGGAAACAAGGCCTGGTCGGTCATGCGATGGTTGGCGCAGAGTTAGAATCTCAAGCTGGTTATACACTTAAATCGGAACATCCTGTTATCGTTAAGGATTTACGCACTGAAACACGCTTTAGTGGCCCATCACTGCTATACGATCACGGGATAATCAGTGGTATAAGTGTCATGATTGGAGACATTGAGCGGCCATGGGGCGTGCTTGGTGTCCACACAGCAGTTTACAGGCTTTTCAGCGAAGATGATATATGTTTTATCCAGACAGTTGCTAATATTCTGGCACTTGCTATTGAACGCAAGCAAGCGGAAATGTCGATTTATAAGCTATCCTCTGCCGTTGAACAGGCGGGTGAATCTATCATGATTACGGATACGGATGGCGTCATCGAATACGTGAATCCAGCCTTTACGAAAATCACCGGTTATACGGCTGAGGAGGCTATCGGCCAGACACCCGGAATGCTTAACAGCGGCAGTCAGGATGCTGCTTTTTATGAGAATATGTGGAAAACCATCACCAGTGGTAAAGTTTGGCATGATAAAGTCATCGACAAAAAGAAAGATGGCAGTTTTTATCCGGCTATGCTGACTATTTCACCTGTTCATAATGGCAAGGGCGATATCTCGTACTATACGGCATTCATCGGCATCCATTCCGACCTCAGCGAACTTGAATCTCTGGAGAAGCAGTTTCAGCAGGCACAGAAGATGGAAGCGATTGGCACATTGGTCGGCGGCATTGCCCATGATTTCAATAATATGCTGGCGGGTATCATCGGCAATTTGTATTTGATAAAGAATAAGGTGCAAGAGATGCCGGACGTGGCAAAAAAGCTGTCTCGTATCGAATCGTCAGCTTTTCGTGCTTCCGACATGGTTAAAAAATTACTCACCTTTGCCCGTAAGGATATTGTTCGCAAAAAGAATGTAGCACTCACGCCATTTGTCAAAGAGACGCTTAAATTTCTTCGTGTGTCGGTGCCGGAGAATATTGAAAGATACAGCGATATTTGCAGTGACGATTTACAGATCAAAGGCGATGTCAACCAGTTACATCAGGTGTTGATGAACCTGATTAATAATGCCCGTGACGCATTAGAGGGTGTCGAGAATCCGCGCATTGATATCAGGCTTGCGCCATTTCATCCGGATGATGTATTTATGCTAACGCACCGGTATTTCAAAGCCGATGAACATTATGCGCATTTGCGTGTTGGAGATAATGGTTGCGGCATGAGCAAAAAACAGGTTGAACATATTTTTGAGCCGTTCTATACCACCAAGGAGGTAGGTAAGGGCACCGGCCTTGGTCTGGCGATGGTTTATGGTGCGATCAAAACCCATGATGGCTTTATTGAAGTCGATAGCGAAAAAGGTAAGGGGACGACCTTTCACCTTTATCTGCCGCTCATTGAGCAGGACGAGGCTTCATTCGCTTCTGCGCAGAAGAAACATTCTATTGAGGGGCGTGGAGAGTTGATTTTGTTAGCCGATGATGAGCCGTACGTTCGTGAGACTTGTGCCGAAGTGCTTGAGGCGATGGGCTACAGGGTGTTGCAGGCAAGCGACGGGCTGGAGGTTATGGAAATATTTGAAGCCGACAAGGGGAATATCGTTCTTGCTATATTGGATGTGGTCATGCCTCATGTTGGTGGAAAACAGCTTGCCGAGCGGATTAGACAGGTGAAACCTGATATGCCAATTATCTTCGTCACGGGATACGATATAGAGCATACACTCAATGGCGATGCGTGCATGCCAAACAGCGAAATATTAACCAAGCCGGTTCAATTTGAGGTTTTGAGCCACAGCATCCGGAAATTTCTGGATTGAGCCTTGCTTTTTCAATCTGAATCGCCTAATATAAGCACTGGTTTGTTGCACTGGCGTTACGGCCTGCAAGCTTGAG
Source organism: Zetaproteobacteria bacterium (assembly GCA_003233235.1). GTDB lineage: Bacteria > Pseudomonadota > Zetaproteobacteria > Mariprofundales > Mariprofundaceae > UBA1543. Next base: position 261 of record QILF01000049.1, on the reverse strand, counting down.
CCGATGCGTATTGAACGGGAGTTAACCTACGCTGGCTGTGTGAATCCCGAAAAGGGATACCTGATGTCAGGGTGGCGCGCCCACCTTATCGTGAAGGGTTCAATGCTTTTGCGGGCCGTATCTTCAGTGCTTCTAAATTTTTTTGAGAACGCCCGTCTCATCCCCCCCCCTTGTCCCCGCTGAGGCAGGCTTTCTTTTTCTTTCCCTGCCGCGCAGTAGATTTCTCATAAGTCCGACAGGCTCCTGGGATGGCTATATTTT